>NZ_KI912266.1:4907785-5143116 GCF_000235425.2 Pseudofrankia saprophytica | reverse complement strand
GACGCCCGCGCTGCAGGCGGCGCGCGGCCGCGGCACCGGGACGGACGGGCGCCTCGCGTTCGCGTCGTTCTCCTCGCCGGTGCTGCTGCGCACCCCCGCCGGGCTGGATCTGGCGACGCTGGTCGCGGCGCTCACGACGGTCGTCGACCACCACGACGTCCTGCGGGCGCGCCTCGTCCGTTCGGACTCGTCCAGGCCGCTTCCGGACGGCGCGGCGGCGGCGGGTGCCGACGGCGGTCCCGCCTGGTCACTGGCGATCGCGCCGCCCGGCGGCGTCGAGGTCGGGCGGTGGGTCCGCCGGGTCGACGCGGCCGACCTCGCCGCCGGCGACGGCTTCGGCAGCGCGGGCGGGCACGCGCTGATCGCCGGGCTCGCGGCGGCCGCCAACGCCGAGCTCGACCCGGACGACGGGCAGACCATCCGCGGCGTCTGGCTGGACGCGGGCGACTCCCGCCCCGGCCGGCTGCTGTTGATCATTCATCATGCGCTGATCGACGGCGTGTCCTGGTCGATCGTGCTGGAGGATCTCGCGACCGCCGCGGCCGCGTTGGCGGCGGGCGCGCGGCCTCGGCTCGCGCCTGTCGAGGTCTCGTTCGCGGACTGGGCGAGCCGGCTCGACGAGCGGGCGCGGGCGGGCGAGACGGACCAGCGGCTGCCGTTCTGGCTGGGCATGTTCGACCGCGTCACGCCGGTGGCGTGGACGGCGTGCCCGGCCGACTCGGCCGGGCCGGGTCCTGACGATGACGAGCAACCCGCGGTGGTCACGGTGAGCCTGCCGCCGGAGCGGGCGGCGCCCATGCTGTCGACGGTTCCCGCCGCCTTCGGCGTCGGCGTGGACGAGCTCCTGCTCGCCGCGCTGTCCCTGGCCCTGGCCGACCAGACCCATCCGAACGGCGCCGGCTCGTCGGCGATGGTCGCCGCGGTGCAGGCCCACGGCCGCCAGGAGCAGGTCGTCGGCGACCTGGACCTGTCCCGCACGGTCGGCTGGCTCGCGGAGATCTTCCCGTTCCTGCTCGAGCGCGCCCCCGACGACGGCGCCGTCCTCGGCGACCGCTGCGTGGACGCCACGGTGGCCCGGGTGCACGCGCTCATGGGCGAGATCCCCGACGGCGGAACCGACTACAGCATGCTGCGCTACCTCGATCCGCGAACCGCGCCGCTCCTCGCGGCGGCGCCACCGCCCACGGTCTACCTGAACTACGTGGGCCGGCTGACGCGGGGTGAGGTAACGGACTGGTCGGTCGCCGCGGAGGACGAGGAACTGTTCGCCGACTGGAACGCGGAGGCGCCCGACCCGTTCCCGCTGAGCCTGATCGTCCGCGCCGTCGACGGCCCGGGCGGTCCCGAGCTCGGCGCGCGGTGGTCCGTGGGACCGGACGGTCCGCCCGCGGCGGTGCTGCGGGGTCTCGCGGACTCCTGGACGCGGGCGCTCGACGCCCTAGCGGCCCGCGCCGCCCGCCTGGGACGGCCCGCGCCCCCGCTATCCACACCCCCGCTATCCGCATCGGCGCCATCCGTCTCGGACGGCGCCCACTGAGCCGCCTCAACCAGGCCATTCCACATCCGAGCACATCAACCGAGCCACGCCATGACCACGGACCGGGACCGGCCCGCGGCTGACCAAAGAGAGAAACCACAGTGCGAGACAGGCTGAAACTCAGTGGGGTGAGCACGGCCGGCCCGACCGATGCGCACCGCGAGGAGATCCTCGACCTGGCCATCGGTCCGATGCCGGCGTGGGGCACCGCTTGCGCGCGGGACATGATCGCGACGCTGCGGTCCAGTACCGAGCCGTTCCCCTGCGTCTTCGCGACGGCCGCCGCGAACCGGGGCGGGCTGCGGTTCGGCTTCGTCGACGATCTTGACGACGAACGGACCTGGTCCGTGCTGCCGGACATACTCGCCACCTACCTCTCGGTCTACCAGTCGATATCGCGCAACACCTCCCTCGTCGTGTTCTTCGGGTCCGGCGGTGGGACGGCGGGCCAGCGCGCCGACGACGTCCTCGGGTACGAGCGGCGGTTCTGGTCGTTGCTGCGGTATCTGCACGACAGCGACGGCGAGCCCTGGCCGTCCGGCATCCCGACCGACACCGACACCCCGGGCTGGGAGTTCAGCTTCCGCGGCAGCCCGATCTTCGTCGTCTGCAACACGCCGGGCCACCAGCGGCTGCGCAGCCGGAGCAGCCCGGTCTTCAACATCACGTTCCAGCCGCGCTGGGTCTTCGAGGGGCTGGAACCGCACACCCCGCGCGGCGTCGCCGCCCGCAGGACCATCCGCGAGCGCCTGCGCCGGATGGACGAGGTCGACTCGACCCCGCTGCTGGGCTCGTACGGCGACCCGGCCAACCGGGAGTGGAAGCAGTACTTCCTGCGCGACGACGCCTCGGTCCCGGCCAGGTGCCCCTTCCAGGCCGGATCCGGCCAGGTCACGGCCGCGGTCGCGGCCGGGAGCGGGGGCGGCGAGCCGGGACCCCGCCTGTTCAAGGTGGTCGTCAACCAGGAGCAGCAGTACTCGGTGTGGCCCCAGGGGCGCCGCAACGCGCTCGGCTGGTTCGACACGCTCGTCACGGGGACCCGGCAGGAGTGCCTGGACAGCATCGAGCTGGCCTGGTCCGACCCGCGCCCACGCAGCCTCCGGCGGCGGACGCCGGGTGCCCCCGGGATCGACGGCGCGGCTGGGGGTGGCGCGATGACGCGCACCGGCCGGCCCGGCGGGCTCTCCACGGCGGACCCGGCATGGGATCGCGAGCCCGTCGCCGCGAGCTCCGGCTGACCGCGAACGAACCGGTCCACGCACCCAGCAGGACGAGGTAGGGCGCCCGTCTCCGGTCGCTCGACGTCGCTGACCAGCGCCTTTTCGTTCACCGTGGAACTGAAGGGAACACTGCCGATGGCCGCGAACCGGCCCTCCATCCAGGAGGCCAACACCGAGATCCGGGTCCTGGACGCCGAGTACAACCCGGTGCCGGTCGGCGGCGCCGGCGAGGTGTTCATCAGCGGGCTGCCGCTGGGCTGGTCCTTCAGCGGCGACCCGCGCCGGACGGCGGACCGTTTCGTGCCCGACCCGTTCAGCCCGGTGCCCGGCAGCCGGATGTACGCCACCGGGGACCTGGCCCGGCTGGGTGCCGACGGGGAGGTCGAGTTCCTCGGCTCGGTCGATGACCAGGACCAGCACACCAACCACCATCCCCGCCGGGAGAGGAAGCCGATGACTCCGGACCAGACGACGCTGGCCGAGCTCACCAGCCCGGACAGCCCACTCGACACCGCCGCTCCGGCCGGGTTCGACGACCTGGCCCGCCAGGTGGAAGCAGCCCGGCTTGGGCCGGGCGCACACGCGCTGGTGCGCTCGTTCGCGTCGAACCCGGCCTTCCGCCCGGCCGAGTGGGAGGAGCTGACCACCGAGGACGACCCGTACCGGCGACCGGTCCGCCCCGCCGACCTGGCCTGGCTGGACTACGGCAGGCCGCTGCGGCCCGAGGAGGTCCTGAAGCTGTCGGGGCTGCTCGGGCACCGGATGCTGCGCAACATCTACGACGCGGACCTGCTGTACCTGCCGCCGAACCGCAACCAGGCGGCCGAGCGCGACGCCGCGGACTTCTACGGCGAGGCGAACCGGCTGCGCGGCGCGCTCGCCCAGCCGGTCCTCGAACACCACCTGTTCTCGTACCTGTCGGCCCAGCGCCCCTCGCCGCCAGACGACGCGGGCGGCGCGAGCCTGGGCGGGCTCCGGCGCGCCCTGCACGGCTACTGGGAGGAACGCCGGGACCATCCGGGGGACGCGTTCGCGGTGCTGCGTGGCACCCGCGACCGGCGGGAGGCCGCGACGTTCGCGCTGCTGCAGCTCTCGGCGTACCTGCCGGCGGCGCGCGCGGCGACCGCCTGGGCTTCACTCGGCGAGTACGACCTCGCCCAGCCCGGCGCCAGGGCGCTGCTCCTCGGCGACTACCAGCGCTGGGTGGCCGGCTCGGCGGACTGGGCGGCGCTGCTCGCCGCGGCCCGGCTCACCCCGGGGGTGGGGGCGTACTGGCAGCTCTACCTGAACACCTCGCTGGCCCGCGGCAACCATCTCCACCAGCTGTCCCGGTCGCCGCGACGGCACGCGGAGCTGCTCGGCGCGTTCGTGCACCAGCGCATCGACGACGCGGCCGTCGCCGCCACCTGGGCGGACGCGGTCGAGGACGGCCTCGGCGAGCGGCCGGCCTTCTTCACACCGGCGCCGGCGGTGACCCCGGCCGCGCTCGACGACCTGGTCGACACGCTGCTCGCCCCGCTGCTCGCGCTGTACGGCGACGCGGCCCTGACCGACTTCCACGCCGGCTTCACCGACGCGGCGCACCTCGCCCGCCGGTGGGACCGGGACCTCGCCGAGCAGCTGGCCTGGGCGGACTCGATCGACGAGCACAAGGCGAAGGCCGAGGCCATCGACGCCTACCTCACGGCCGAGCGGATCGAGGTCGACCTGGACACGTTCGTCGAGTCCTGCGACGAGACGTCGACGACGCACGTCCACGACGAGCACCGGCTGGTCATGATCGAATCCGGGGACATGCACTTCTGGAACAACGTCACCCACAAGATCGAGCTGAGCGACGGTGACAAGATCCTGATCCCGAAGTCGCGCCTGCACGGGTCCACCGTGCTGTCGGGATCGTGCACCTACCACCAGCCGATCATTCCGGACGACATGTACCTGAGGTTCTGAGCACGCCCACGCGACCACGTCACCCAGGGCGCGGCGGGTGCTCGGCCGGTCATGGCCGTGGGAGATCGAGACTCTCCGTCCTGGAGAGCAGGATGGTCGCGCCGAGCACCGCGAGCAGGGACAGCACCAGGGCGGGCCACCAGCCCCGCCGGACCGCGTCCCCGAGAGCGGCGAGCCCCACGGCGGTGGGGACGACGACCTCGACCGACCACAGGGTCGCGGTCACGGACGTCACCTCCCCGCGCTCGAGCGCCTGGGCGTAGAAGTAGGTTCCGGCCACGCCGTACATCAGTACGGCGTAGGTCAACGGTTGCTCCAGCAGCCGCGGCAGCCCGGTCGGCTGGCCCTGCAGAACGCGCGCGCCGAGGGCCGCGCCGGAGTAGGCCAGCCCGGCCAGGACCGCGAGGCCTATCGCCCTGGCTCCGCGGGCCACGACGGCCAGCACCAGGAGCGCCGCCGCGCCGGCGACGAGACCTAGCCGGACGGCGTCGCTGCTCGTCGATGCCGGCTGGTGCCCACCGCAGCCGGCCAGCACGACGAGCGCCGCGACCAGCACACCGACCGAGATGGCGGCCGACCGCCGCAGTGGCAGGCGCAGCACGGCGAGGCCCAGCACGGCCGTGACGGCGAGGGAGCCCGCAAGGATCGACTGGACGACGAACAGCGGCAGGTGCCGCAGGGCCAGCAGCGACAGCAGCCAGGCGGCGCCGTCGCAGAGCAGCCCGATGACGTAGGCCGGGCTTCGCAGCAGTTCGCTGACCGCGGCGCTGCGACTGGCCGCCCGCGCCTGCAGCACGCTGCTGCCGCCGTACAGGACGGCCGCCGCGCAGGCGGCGGCCAACGACCAGACGAATGCGATCACGGGCGGCCGACGGGAGCCGGCGGGGCGAGCCGCCGCTGGACCTTCTCCCGCACGTCCTCGGCGAGCAGGCTCGTGGCGCCGGCGAGGGCGGGGAGCCCGTCGGGCTCGGTCGTGAGCGCCCGGAAGACCTGCCCGACGGTTACCCCATGGCCTGGTCGATGCAGGACGTCGACGCGGTCCCCGGCGGCGACGTCTCCTTCGCTCAGGACCCGCAGGTACGCGCCGGGCGTGCCGCGCCGGATGAAACGCGTAATGAGGTCGGGGACGTCCCAGAATCCGGCGAACACCCGGCAGGGTATGCGCGGCGCCGTCACCTGAAGCACCGCTGACCCGATCGCCCAGGTCTCGCCGATCTCGGCGCCGGTGACGTCCAATCCCGACGAGGTCAGGTTCTCTCCGAAACTGCCGGGAGGGATATCGCGGTCAAGAGTGCTCGCCCACCAGGTGAAATCCTCGTGCGCGTAGAGGTATGCCGCGCGGTCGACGCCGCCGTGAAACGTGAGGTCGCAGATCGTGTCCCCGAGCAGGCCGACGCGGCCGACCCGCACGGGCCCGCTGGCGGGACGCTTGTCGATCCCGCTCCGGCCCTGCCGCCCGGTCCACGCCTCATTTCGGACGACGGCGAGATTGACGGCAAGAAGACTCCCCAACGGAAACCCCAATGTCCGCGATGAATGACCTCGAACAAGGCTGATGAATGACCTCAGGCAGAGGCTACGGTCTTGCGGCCGGGCGGGGGCGATGCCGCGCGGTGACCACCCGGTCGGCTGGCATCTGGGGACATCCGTGATTGCCCGAGCCGTGTTGGTTAGGTAAGGTTTACCTTGTGTAGGTAAGCCTTACTTGCTACGCTGTCCCGCGCGCCAGGGTCGCCCTGGCCTCCGCCGCCCTCGGGAGCCGGCCGCCCGCGTGCCGGGACGGACTGGATCTTTCCCGCTGACCGATGGGAATGATGGTGAGCTCGCGTTCTGGTGACGGTGTGTCGTCACCTCGGCCGGTCGACGAACCGGCGACGCTCCAGGACCTCAACGACTTCAGCGGGCCCGTCACGGTCACGACCGTCGTGGACCAGTTCACGGCTCAGGTACGCGGTACGCCGGAGGCGACCGCCGTCGTGGCTCCCGGGGTGCGGCTGACGTACCGGGAGTTCGGGGCGCGGGTGTTCCAGCTCGCGCGGGTGCTGCGTGCCCGGGGCCTCGGGCCAGAGGACATCGTCGGCATCCGGCTGGTCCGGTCCGCGGAGATGGTCGTCGCGCTGCTCGCGGTCATGGTCGCCGGCGGGGCGTTCGTCCCGATCGAGCCCGGGTGGCCGGACCAGCGGCGCCGGCGGGTGCTGGCCGACGCGCGGGCCCGGCTGATCGTGACCGACGCGGACGCGGCGGCGGCATCCGGCGAGTTGGCGGACGGGGGCATGGTTGACGGCGGGTTGGTTGACGGGGTGCCGGCGGTTCCGGTCGACCTGAGCGCCTGGTCCTGGGGCGCCGAGTCGGCCGAGCCGCTCGACCTGCCGATTCCGCCGGCGGCGCTGGCCTATGTGATCTTCACGTCCGGGTCCACCGGCGCTCCCAAGGGGGCGATGATCCGGCATGAGGCGATCGCCGAGCGGCTGCGGTGGCAGGTGGCGGACCTGTTCGGCTTCGGCCCGGACGACGCGTCCCTGTTCAAGGCGCCGCTGTCGTTCGATATCTCGATCAACGAGATCCTGCTGCCGCTGGTCTGCGGCGGCCGGCTGGTCGTCGCGGAGCCGGACGGCGAGCAGGACCCGGGATATCTGGTCGACCTGATCGAGGACGAGCGGGTCACCTTCGTCTACCTCGTGTCGTCGATGCTGGACGTCCTGTTGGAGGCGGCGGAGGGCACGGACGCGCTGGCCTCGCTGCGGCATGTCTGGTGCGGGGGAGAGGTGCTGACGCCCGCGCTCTTCGCCCGGTTCCGGGCACAGCTCGGCACCGCGATGTACCACGGCTACGGGCCGGCCGAGACGACGATCGGCGTCTCCCACGTCATCTACAAGGACAGCGCCGAGCGTCTCGCCGCCTCGATCGGTCGGCCCAACCCGCATACCCAGCTGCACGTCGTCGACGACACGCTGGCCCCGGTGCCGGACGGCGAGGTCGGCGAGCTGTACGTGGCCGGCTTCCTGCTCGGCCGCGGCTATCTGAACAACGGGCCGCTGACCGCCGCGCGCTTCGTCGCGGACCCGTTCGCCGGTGGCGGCGCGCGGATGTACCGGACCGGGGATCTCGCCCGGTGGAACGGCGCCGGCTGGCTGGAGTTCGTCGGCCGGGCCGACAACCAGGTGAAGATCCGCGGGATGCGGCTGGAGCTGGAGGAGGTGGAGGCGGCCCTCGCCACCCACCCCCGGGTACGGCGGGCGGCGGTCGTGGTGTCCCGCGACGCCGCCTCGCCCCGGCTGCTCGCCTTCGTCGTCCCCGACGCCGACGGGGGCGCCGCCGACCGCCCCGCGGGCACGCCAGTGCCGGGGCCAGCGTCGGCGCCGGGCGCCGCGGAGGGGGCGGCCCCGGGCGGGTCGTTCTCCGACGAGGTGCTGGCGTGGTGCGCCGACCTGCTTCCCCAGTACATGGTGCCGAGCGCCGTGACCGTGCTCCCCACGCTCCCGGTCACCGCCGGCGGGAAGGTCGACCGCCGGGCGCTGACCGAGCAGGCCGCGGCGGCCGGCCGGCCGCGCGCGACGGCCGACGGACGGCGCTGACGGCGTCCCAGGTCGACGAGCCGCGCGGTCCCCACCCGCGACCGCGAGCCAGCCAGGCTCGCGGCCTGACCCACGGAAACGAGAACGAGTGCGAAACAGACTGAAACTCATCCCGGCGGCGTTGCTGGCCGTCATCGCGCTCGCCCTCGCGGCCGGCTGCGGCGGCAGCGACGGGGGCGACGGGGGCGACGACACGGTGGCGCCCGCGAGCGCGGCGGCGGGCAGCTTCCCGGTCACGCTGAAGGACAAGTTCGGTACCGCGGTCGTCCCGGAGCAGCCCAAGCGCATCATCGCGCTCAGCTACGAGGAGGACACCCTGGCGACGCTCGGCATCACGCCGATCGCGTACGCGAAGAACGAGTACAAGCCCGACGGCGTCTTCCCGTGGCTGACGGGGAAGGTCGACCTGTCGAAGAGCACCGCGCTCGACACCGCGGGGGACCTGAACCTCGAGCAGATCGTCGAGCTGAGGCCCGACCTGATCCTGGCCACGAACTTCTACGGCCTGGCCGACTACTACGACCGTCTGTCCAAGATCGCGCCGACCGTGGGCTTCACCGACGACGCCGGCATCGCGACCTGGCAGGAGAACAGCACCATCATCGGCAAGGCCGTGGGCCGCGAGGCCGACACCGCGGCGGCGATCGCGGCGACCGAGAAGGTCATCAAGGACACCGCGACCGGCCTGCCCGGCCTGGCCGGCAAGACGTTCAGCTACTCCTTCTACTACGAGCCGGGTGGTCTGGCGGTCATCGACGACCCGGAGACGGTGTCGGTCCAGCTCTACGCCGAGCTCGGTATGAAGCTCGCGCCGGGCGTCACGGAGAACGTGGTGGACCGATCGCTGAGCATGGAGAAGCTCAGCGCGTTGGACGCGGACTTCCTGCTGATCGGCTACGCGACCCCGGACCTGAAGACCGAGATGGCCGGCAACAAGCTGTTCACCGAGATCCCCGCGGTCAAGGCGGGACGGGCCCTCGAGGTCGACGCCTTCACGGCGGGTGCCGTGAACAACCCGACCATCCTCAACATCCCGTGGCAGCTCGACCAGCTCAAGCCGACCCTGGCCAAGGCCGCCGCCACCAGCTGACCCGGCGGAGCGGAACTCGCGTGGCCTTCGCCGCGCGAGTTCCGCTGGCCAGCGCGCCGACGAGTCGAAGCAACGCGATGATCTGGCGCCGGGACGGTCACGTCGCCGCGGGTGCGGGATCCGTCTCTCGCTCGGTACCGGTACCGGTCTCGACCTTCGGCTCGGCTCCTGGTTCGAGCCGGGGAAGGATGCGGTCGAGCCAGCGTGGGAGCCACCAGTTGGCTCGGCCGAGCAGGAACATGGTCGCCGGTACGACGACCAGCCGGATGAGGGAGGCGTCGATCAGGACGCTGACACCCAGGCCGAGGGCGATCATCTTGATGACGACGTTGCTGGAGAGCAGGAACGCGAGAAAGACGCTGGTCATGATGAGGGCCGCGCAGGTGATGACGCGGGCGGTGGCGGCCAGTCCGTCGGCGACGCTGCGGGTGTTGTCGCCGGTGGCGAGCCACCGCTCGCGGACCCGGGACAGCAGGAACACCTCGTAGTCCATGGACAGCCCGAACACGATGGCGAACATCATCATGGGCACGTAGGACTCGACGGGCACCTTCTCGCCGACACCGAGCAGCGACCCGCCCCAGCCCCACTGGAAGACGGCGACGACGACGCCGTAGGCGGCGCCGATCGAGAACAGGTTCAGCACCGCGGCCTTCAGCGCGAGGAAGGGGCTGCGGAAGCTGACGAGCAGCAGCAGGAACGCCGCGGCGATGACGACGGCGATGATGACCGGGAGCCGCGCCGCGACCTGGTCACGGAAGTCGAGGCTCGCGGCGAGGTTTCCCGTGACGTAGCCGTGACTGCCAGTTCCGGCGAGCACGTCGGGCAGTGTGTGGTCGTGCAGTCGGGCGAGCAGCTGGTCGGTGGCCACGTCCTGCGGGCGCGTACTGGCCACGACGGTGGCGATGAGCAGCGACCCGTCCGTGGTGGTCCTCGCCGGGGTGGTCGTGGCGACGCCCGGTGTGTCGGCGAGCGCGCGGTCGAGATCGGTGGCCACCGCGGCGGCCGGCGCGCCGTCGGCGAGCTGGACGACGACGGCGAACGGGCGGTTCGCGCCTGGTCCGAACCCGTTGCTGATGGCGTCGTAGGCGCGGCGACCGGTGTAGGAGGTCGGGTCGGCCCCTGCGTCGACGTGGCCGAGCGTCATCGACAGCATCGGGACCGCCAGTACCGCCAGCACGGCGGCGCCGGCGCCGAGGAAGCGCCAGGGGTGGCGACCCACCCTGGCCGCGTACCGATGCCAGCCCGTGTCGCCCAGGGCGCCGCCCGCGGTGCCCTCGGCCACCGGGCGGCGAACCCGTAGCCGGTCGATGCGCGGCCCCGCCAGTCCCAGCAGCGCCGGGACCAGCGTGGTGGCGGCCAGCGCCGACACCGCGACGGTGATCGCCGCCGCCAGGCCGAGCTTGCCGATGAACCCGATGCCGGAGGCGAACAGCCCGAGCATGGCGATGACCACCGTGCCGGCCGCGATGAGCACCGACTGGCCGCTGGTGGCGACGGCGCGGGCGGCGGCCTCGATCGGCTCGACCCCGTCCATGACGAGCTGGCGGTGCCGGGTGGCCAGGAACAGGGCGTAGTCGATCCCGACCCCGAGTCCGATCATGATGCCGAGCGTCGGTGACACGGAGGCGAAGGTGGTGGCCGATGCGACGATGCCAAGGACCCCGATGCCGGTCCCGACGCCGAGCACAGCGGTGAGGATCGGCAGCCCGGCCGCGTAGACGCTGCCGAACCCGACCAGCAGGACCACGATCGCGACGACGATGCCGATGACCTCCGAGACCGCCTCGTTGGCCTTCGGCCGCGCGGCCTGGCCGAGGACACCGCCGTAGTCGACGTCGACGCCGGCCGCCCGCACCCCGGCGACCGCCCGGTCGACGGAGGCGAGGTAGGACGGGCCCAGGATCCTGGGGTTGACGTCGAAACGCACCGTCGCGTACGCGGTACGGCCATCCCTCGACGTGGTCGCCGCGGCCAGCGGGTCGCCGACGGCGAGGACGTGCGGCAGCCTCGCGACGTCGTCCGTCGCCGTCGTCAGCTGGGAGGAGAATGACCGCAGCGTGGCGTCCTGGATGGTGAAGACGAGCTGCCCGGTCAGGCCACCCGCCCGCGGCTCGTGCGCCCTGAGCAGGTCGGCACCCTGCTGCGCCGACGAGCGGGGCAGCTGGAAGTCGTCCGAGTAGTGCCCGCCCGCGGCGCGATGACCGACCGTCGCGGCGACGAGGAGCGCGATCCAGGCGGCGAGCACCCACCACCCGTGACGCGCACAGAACCTGCCGAGGCGGCCCATCGAACCCGGCCGAGCTTCCGTCACGAGCCACACCGTAGGTGCCGGGCGGGCGGTTTGTTCCACCAGGGCACCGTTCGCCCACCCTCGACCGTGCCTGTGCCCGTGCCCGTGGCCGGCCGCGTGGAGATGCCGGTCGCGGCGGGCGCGGCTGTCAGCCGCAGCCGGCCCGGACCAGCGGCATGACCACCTCGCAGAACAGCCGGAGCTCCTCGTCGCGGGTGGACTCCTCGTGGCCGATGTAGAACATCCACTTGTCCAGGCCGGCGGCCGACCTATCGCGGATGCCGGCCGCCCGTGGCTCATCGGCTGCCGCGTGCGAACCTCGGCGCCGCGCCGTTCATGATCTGGTGGACTTTTGGGAGCTCCAGCTCCGACGATCCCACCAGATCATGAACGGGCCGGCTGGGGCGGGCCGTGCGCCGGAACCTCGCCCGACGATCCGACGATCCGACGAGTCTTCTGCTGGCAGCGTCGCCCGCCGTAAGCTCACCGCGTGATCGCACATGGTCTGTCTGACGACCTGCCGGGCACGGGCACGACGGCTGACCACGAGGCGATCGCCGGCATAGTGCGGACCTTCTTCGGTGCATTCACCTCTGGTCCCGGCTGCGCCGGCCGCCTCGACGAGCTGCGCATGTTGTTCCTTCCCGATGCGGTGATCGTGCGGACCTGTGGTCGCGAGCCTGCCGTCTATGACGTGGAAAGCTTCATCGCTCCCCGACGGGAACTGCTCACCGGCGGTACCCTGATCGACTTCACCGAGTGGGAGCTGCGTGGGCAGACCTTTGTCTTCGGCGACATCGCCCAGCACCTCGGGAGCTACGCCAAGGCCGGTGTGCAGGACGGGACCCCCTTCACTGCCCGCGGAATGAAGACGTTGCAGCTCGTCCGGACAACCGGCGGGTGGCGGATCAGCGCCGTGGCCTGGGACGACGAACGCGACGGTGTCACCGTCGAGCCAGCCTGGGCGGCCTCGGCCCGCTTTCGGGCGTCGATCTCGTGACCGTCGACCAGATGATCGAGGTCTGTGACCTGCTGGAGGTGCCCGCGGCCCGGCTCGCCGCCGAGCGGCGCACTCCGCAGCAGCTCGACCAGATCCGGGAGGCGGCCGCCATCGCCGACAGGTTCGACGACCCGATCGAGCGGTACGCGGGCGGGGGAACGGCATCCACGGCCGGCTTGCCCGGGACGAGCTCACCGACCCGGCGATCACCGTCACCAACCTCGGTGAACTGGGCGTCGACAGCGTCCTGCCGGTGATCTACCCGCCTCAGGTCGCCATGGTCGGCCTCGGCCGGATCAGTGAACCGCCCTGGGCTGTCGACGGATGCCTCGGCGTCCGTCCGGCCGTCACCGTCACCCTGGCCGCCGACCACCGGGCCAGCGACGGCCACCGCGGCGGAGCGTTCCTGTCCAGTCTCGCCGACTGGCTCGGCAGACCGGAAAACCGTCGACAGGGGCGGCCGCATGACCGACCAGGAAGCCCGCCAGCTCCTGACCGAGGCGCTGGCCGAGATCGCCCCGGAGGTCGACCTTGACGGGATCGACCAGGACGCGAACCTCCAGCGGGCCGCGGACCTGGACTCGATGGACATGCTGTCGCTGATCGAGACCGTCGCGCGCAGCGCCCGCATCGACATCCCAGAAGACGACATCGGACGCCTGTCCACAGTGGAATCGTTCGTCGCCTACCTGCACGAGCGCGCCGCGGGTCAGTAGCCGCCTGACCGGGTCTTCACCCGGTTCGCGCCCGCCGCCGCCTGGCCGAGGTGGGGGTGGCTGGTGCTGGTGAGTATCCGCGGTTCGTCAGCCGCCACGGTGTGACGCGACCAGGTCGAGGTGGCGGACGAACCAGTCGCGCGCGAGCGCGGCGACGGTCTCCAGAGCGCCCGGCTCGGAGAACAGATGGGTGGCTTCGGGGACGACCATGACGCGGCTTTCGCATTGCATCTGCGCCTGGGCCTGGTTGTTGAGCTCGAGGACGAGGTCGTCGTCTCCGCCGACGATGAGCAGGGTCGGGGCGCGCACGGCGGCCAGTCTCGAGGCGGCGAGGTCGGGACGGCCGCCGCGGGAGACGACGGCGGCGATGTGGGAGTCGGGTTCGGCGGCGGCCCACAGGGCGGCGGCGGCGCCGGTGCTGGCCCCGAAGTAGCCGACGGGAAGGCCGGCCACCTGCGGTTCGCCGCGCAGCCAGCTGGTGACGTCCACGAGCCGATGGGCGAGCAGGGCGATGTCGAACACCGCGGCCCGGTCGACCTCCTCGGCCGGGGTAAGCAGGTCGAACAACAGGGTCGCGAACCCGGCGGCGGTGAGCACGTCGGCGACGTAGCGGTTGCGGGGGCTGTGCCGGCTGCTGCCACTGCCGTGCGCGAACACGACGATGCCGCGGGCCGCGCTGGGGATGGTGAGTCGGCCGGCCAGGCGTACCGGGACGGCGGGGATGTCCACCTCGATCTCCCGGGCGGGCGAACCGACCACGCTGGCCGGAGGGTCAGGGTGCGTTCCCGTGGTGGCGGCCCTGGGCGCCGCCGGCTGGGCTGTCGCCGCGGCTCGCAGCAGCAGGTCGACGACCTCGGCATCCGGCGTCTGGGAGAAGTCCAGGTAGAACTGGCCGATGGCGAAGAAGGCCTCGGGGGTGTCGACGCAGACCACCTCGTCGGCGTCGCGGCGCAGCAGGTCGACCACCGGCGGCGGCGCGACCGGCGCGGCCAGGACAACCCGGGCAGCACCGGCGGCGCGGACGGCCTGGCAGGCGGCCGAGGCGGTCGACCCGGTCGCGATTCCGTCGTCGACGACGACGACCACACGCCCGGCCAGCGGCTCGCGAGGCCGGGTGCCCCGGAACAGGCGTGCCCGCCGGTCGAGCTCGGCTCGCTTCCGGGCCTCGACCGCGGCGAGCTCCTCCGGGGTGATGTCGGCCAGCCGCCGGGCCTGCTCGTTGATGACCAGTATGTCGCCCTCGGCAATGGCACCCATCGCCAGCTCGGGCTGGAACGGGACGCCGAGCTTGCGAACCAGGATGACGTCCAGCGGGGCGCCCAGCGCCTTCGCTACCTCGTAGGCGACCGGGACACCGCCGCGGGGCAGCCCGACCACCACCACGTCGTGCCCGCGAAGATGTGCCAGCCGCCGGCTCAGCTGCCGGCCCGCGTCCGCGCGATGTCGAAAGATCATCTTAGCCCCTTGTTGCCTCCTGCCATGACCTAGGCCTCCCCCCTCGGGCCGGTGGCGACACCGCAACCCTCCCGGCTGCCGGGCCGTGGCCCCGGGCTGGCCCGGCAGCATGGCGGCGTGGCGATGTGATCGACAGGGACAGGGCGGCCACGGTCGGAACATGGGCCGAAGTACCACCACTTGTTCGCCGACGGCGGCTTCGCCTGGGACATCCTCGAGCCCGCTCTCGGACGCCGCGAAACGTCAGCCGAGGGCGGGGGCGAGGACGGAGGCTACGAGATGGGCGGCTTCCCCGCCGTCCTCGATCGCGATATCGACGGCTCGGGAGATGTTCAGGTCGTCGAGCAGCGCGGCGAGCGCGGCGGCCCTCGCGGCGGCGCGTCCGGTACGGCCGCCGGCGACGCGCAGCGCGTCGAGTCTGTCCGCCGCCTCGTCGAGGGCCGCGGGGG
Source organism: Pseudofrankia saprophytica (assembly GCF_000235425.2). Lineage (NCBI taxonomy): Bacteria > Bacillati > Actinomycetota > Actinomycetes > Frankiales > Frankiaceae > Pseudofrankia > Pseudofrankia saprophytica. Next base: position 5,127,831 of record NZ_KI912266.1, on the reverse strand, counting down.
TGTACTCCCAGGCGGTGTCGTAGGGGCGGTCGAGCAGCATCGTCCTGATGTGGGCGGGGGGCGTGTGTCCCAGCAGGTCCCGGACGAGCACCAGGTTGCCGGTCGACTTGGCCATCTTGTGGCCCTCATAGGAGACGAGGCCGACGTGCAGCCACGCTCGCGCGAACGGCCGGACACCGGTCACCGCCTCGGCCATGGCGGCCTCGTAGGCGTGGTGGGGGAACCGCAGGTCGGCTCCGCCGGCATGCAGGTCGAGCGCCGGTCCGAAGGTGCTCAGGGCCATGGCCGCGCATTCGGCGTGCCATCCCGGCCGGCCGGTACCCCAGGGACTGTCCCAGGCGGGGTCGCCGGGACCCGAGGGCTGCCAGACCGCGACGTCGAGCGGATCGAGCTTGCCGGGGTCGTCGGGGTTGTCGCCGTACTCGGCGGCCAGCTCGATCGCCTCCGCCTGCGACAGGCCCGCCCGCCGCGCGGCGTCCGCGCCGCGGAAGTAGACCGCGCCGTCCCGGACGTATCCCGCGTCGATGTCGACGAGCGCGCTGGCCAGGCGTTGGACCTGTGTGACGAACTGGTGCGCGCGGGGCTCACTGCGCGGAGGCTGCACCGCCAGCGCCGTCATGTCCTGCTCGAAGCGGAACTGCGTGACGGCGGCGAACCGGTCGTAGGGCTCACCGCGACGGGCCGCCGCCGCGGTGAGCACGTCGTCGACGTCGGTCACGTTCCGGCACACCTCTACGTCCACCCCGGTCAGCCGCAGGACTCGCGCGGCGGCGTCCGCCCACACGAACGTGAAGGCATGCCCGAGATGCGTGACGTCGTAGGGCGTCACCCCGCACACGTACATGCGACACGTGCCCACCAGAGGCACACCGCGTCCACCCAGCCGTGGTACCGGAAACGCCCCGGAAGTCGTCGTCATGTCCACGAGGCTGCCACACCGCCTCACCGGTAACACCGACCCGAGCGGCCCGTCCGCCGCTGTCAACTGGCAGGTGGATCGACCGCGGATCGGACGGCGACGAACACCGCGACGGTGACGACTGCCGGCGCCCCGGGCCCGGCGCCGTCGCGAACTCCAGGCACGTGCCACGACGACGCCGATCACGATTGTGCCCATGGTCGCGGCCCAGAACCGCTGCTCGGTCCAGACGCCGGTGGGAAGCTGCTGGGCGAGGACAAAGCCGCCCATCACGACGACGAACCAGCCGAAGGCCCGGCGAAGCAGGTTCTCGCGGATCCGGCCCGCGAGCCGGCTGCCGAGGATGCTGCCGAGCAGCGCGGCCGCCGTCACCGCGCCAGCCAGTCTCCAGTCGATGCCCACGTGGGACAGGGCGCCCGCCAGGCCGGCGACGGCGTTCATCGCGATGACGACCAGCGAGGTCCCGATGGCGGCCGACATCGGCAGACCGCCGAGCAGAGCGAGGGCGGGCACGACGAGAAAGCCGCCTCCCGCGCCGACCAGGCCGGTGACAAGGCCAACGGCGACGCCTTGTGCGATGACCCGCGGCACCGGCAGCGGGTGCGACGCCTGCCGGCTCTCGACCGTGCGGGGGCCTCGGATCATCGCGGTGGCGGTGACGAGCATCATCAACGCGAACGCCGTGAGCAGAACCCCCGCGGGGACGAACTGTGCGAGCAGGCCGCCGCCGTACGCGCCGGTCACTCCACCGAGGCCGAAGACCAGGCCCGTGCGCCAGCGGACCCGTCCGGCGCGGGCATGTGGCAGCACCGCCACCGCGCTGGTGACCCCGACGGCGAACAGCGAGGTGGCGATCGCCTCCTTGACCGGCAGGCCGGCGACATACACCAGCAGCGGCACAGCAAGAATCGACCCGCCACCGCCCAGCAGGCCCAGGCTCACCCCGATGGCGACGGCGAGCCCGATGGTCAGGGCGATGCTCACCGCCGGCTCGACGCAGGGGTCCGCGCGTTCCGCGGCTGGCCGACGATGGTGGCCAGGTCGCAGGCGGCACCCGGGTTGTAGGGAAGCCTGGCGAGCAGCCTGCCCAGCAGGCAGGCGTTGGCGAGCGCGGCCAGGGCGAGCCCGGCGCCCATGACCCCAGCGACGTGGCGGACCGGGGGCACGAGGACCGAGAGGACGATGCCGACGAGCACGATCAGGCCAGCGGCGAACCGGACCTGACGCTCCAGTTCCCAGCCGGCCGGGCGGGTGAGTTCGGAACTGTTCATATCTCCTCCAAGCCCGGCGACGGAGGTTCGGTCGCGCAGTGGGCGGCTCGCCAACAGTCCGGGCACCGGAAGCGCACCCGGCCGGGTGTTCACGCCAGGGACGTGGCGCGAGTCCCATGACGCCCTCGAACGTGGCCGACGATGAGGCCACTATACCCCTGGGGGTATAGTGGGCGGACCCTCGTCGAGGCGCGTGTCCGCATGATCGAAATTGCGCAAGACTCGCCGAGGCCGCACCACTCGCAAGGTCCGAACTCGCCGCCCACCCGCGCCGGCCCGGAATGAAGGTCGCCGATTTTCGATTGATACCCCCATGGGTATTAAGTTGACCGAGTGTGAAGGGGGGAACGCATCGTGTTGTTCAGCCAGTACTACCTGGACTGCCTGTCCCAGGCCTCGTACCTGATCGCCGACGAGAGCAGCCGCCGAGCCGTGCTGGTCGACCCGCGCCGCGACATCACCGAGTACCTCGCCGACGCCCAGACGCTCGAGCTGACCATCGAAGGCGTGATCAACACGCACTTCCACGCGGACTTCGCCGCCGGCCACCTGGAGGTCGCGGCCGCCACCGGTGCCTGGATCGGCTACGGCCGCCGCGCCGTCACGGAATACCCGATCCGCCAGCTCGCCGACGGCGACCGGATCAGCCTCGGCGACGTCACCCTGCAGATCATGGAGACCCCGGGCCACACGCCCGAGTCGATCAGCGTGCTCGTCTACGAGCACGCCGCCGATGCCGTCCCCTACGGGGTGCTCACCGGGGACGCGCTGTTCATCGGCGACGTCGGCCGCCCCGACCTGCTCGCCTCGCTCGGAGTCACCGCGGACGAGCTGGGCCGGATGCTCTACGACAGCGTGCAGCGCAAGCTGATGAGCCTCCCCGACGAGGTCCGCGTCTTCCCCGCCCACGGGGCCGGCTCGGCCTGCGGCAAGAACCTGTCCACCGAACGATCCTCCACGATCGGCGGTCAACGTCGCACCAACTACGCCTGCCTGCCCATGGACGTCGAACAGTTCCTCACCCTCGTCACCGGCGGTCAGCCGTCCGCGCCCGGCTACTTCGTCTTCGACGCGGTCCTCAACCGCAAGGACCACGCCGTCTTCGACCCGACGGCGCCGCCGCGGTCGATGACCACCACCGAGTTCCTCGCGGCCCGCGCCGAGGGCGCCCTGGTCGTCGACACCCGCGACCCGCGGGAGTTCGCCGACGGACACCTGCGCGGCTCGCTCAACGTCCCAGCCGACGGTCGGTTCGCCGAGACGGCCGGCATGGTCGTCGAACCGGGCCGCACGGTGCTGGTCATCGCTCCACCCGACCGCGAGGAGGAGATCGTCGTGCGGCTCGCCCGGATCGGCTTCGACCAGGCCACGGGCTACCTGCGCGAGCCCGAGCGCGCCTTCCGTGAGATGGCCGACGGGGCCGCGCCCGGCCAGATCGTCCCGGCCAACCGGCTGACCGCCGACGAGCTGCGGGACGCGATCGGTCGGAAGCCCGAGCAGGGCGGCGCACCCGTCGTGCTCGACGTGCGCAACCCGGGCGAGCGCGCGCTGGGCGCGATCGACGGATCGCTGCACATCCCGCTCGCGGAACTGGCCCGCCGCCTGGCCGAGGTGCCCGTCGACCGGCCGGTCGTCGTGCACTGCGCCGGGGGCTACCGCTCCTCCGTCGCGGCGAGCGTGCTGCGTGCCGCCGGACGGGGCGACGTGTCCGACCTGCTCGGTGGATACACCGCCTGGGCGCAGGCCTTCACCCCCACCACCGTCTGAGCGCACCGCCCCCGCCACTGGCTGCACCACCCACGCCGTCACCCGATCCGGGAGCACCAACCACCCGCACCGCCATCGGCCGGGACAGATGACGAGGTGGGCGTGACGGGCGTTGGCTCGTGCCGCTCGCTGATGGGAGAACGCCGACCGGGGTCATCGGCGGACGCGGTGCCGGCCTTGACGCCGCGAAAATCGCGATGCTCGGCGAGGCGGCTGGTCCGGTGTCAGGCCAGTGCGAGGAAGAGCTTTTTAAAGTTCGGCTTCGGTCATGGGCGCAGTGTCGGTGGCACTGGCCGTCATGCACTGACGCATGCCGCTAGCGACGATCTTGAATCCCGCGCGGTCGAGAGCGCGGGAGACCGCGGCGAGCTGGGTGACCACACCTGCCGTGGCAGCACGGCGTCATCGAAGGCCCCGCGATGCTCGCCCGCGACGGGACGTTCACGCTGTTCTACTCGGCAGGGGACTGGCACAGCGCCGACTGCGCGACCGGGACCGCCGCCTGCGCCGGACCAGCGGCATGACCTCCTCGCGGAACAGCCGGAGCTGCCCGTAGAGGCAGACCGCGGCCTATACCGGTCATGCGTGATGGGCCAGACAGCGTGGGTAGCCGGGGATCAGAGGAGCGGCAGTCTGGGCGCGCCGCCGGTGAGCGCCCAGGCGTTCACGAGATACGCGGCGCCGACGATGACGCCAAGGGGGGCGTACATCCAGTGCCCGGACACGAGACCGACGGCGACCCCGCCGGTCGTCGCGCCGAGCAGCGCCCAGGAGAGCGCGGGTACGACTCGACGGTGCTTGAAGGCCCGGCCGTCGGCGGCCGGCCTGCGGTCGAGGTTCCATCGCCAGTCCGGTCGCCGACGGCGCAGACGGCCGATGGACAACAGCCGGGTGCCGTCGGGCAGCGTGATCGCGAGCAGGCTGCGAGTGGTCATGGAGCCGGACAGCGTGACGGGAGTCCTCGGCTCGAGTCGTTCGAGCGCGGGGTTCCACATGACCCGCTGCCATCCGAGTTCTCGTTCCCCGCGGTGGGGCGAACCCGGAGATTCGATGAGGCGGAGCCAGGTGCTCGGGCCGGCGCCTGGACTACGGCTGAACATGGATGCCTTGCCCGACCAGAGGGTCGCCGCCGCGGGCCGGCCTGGCTGGCCGGTTGACCGCAGCCGCAGCAACCGGGCCGTCCATACGAGCGAATAGAGGACGGCCAGGATGACCGCGCCCGCAAGCTCGAGGTAATAGCGCGTGATGGCGGAGGTGTCCCCGGAGTCCGCGGGGAAGATCCGAGCGGGCGCCGCCGGGTCGTATGCGATGCGGATCTTTTCGCCGACCGCACGGGGGCCGTCGACGTCGACCGACCGTGTGTGGGCCACACCCGCGCCATCGGTCCAGCGGAGCCGGATCGTCCCATCCGAGCTGACGGCCGTGATCGTGCCGTTCGCCTGCGCGGTCGCCCGGGCGCGCGCGTGGTGGTAGGCCCAGAGGCCCCGGCAGGAGAAACCAGCAACCACCACCGCCGCGACCAGGGCCGTGGCCAGCGCGAGCACCGCGACCCGTGTCTCGGGGCGCCACCAGCTCCGAGGGCCGCCCGGGTATCCCGCGTCGCCGGGAGCCGTTTCGCTGGGAGCCCTGTCGGAGGAAAACGTGCCGGCCATCCGGGCCTCCAGGAGTCAGCATCCGAACCAGACCGCCGACCAGACTTCCCGGCACACCGATCAGGAACGATGGTGCTGCGGCTGATACCGGACAAGTGGCCAGGATGGTGGCATGCACACGGGTGACAGGCGGTCGGATCTGCATCGGCTGAGGGCTTAGCTGGGAGTGCACGCCGTTCGAACCCGAGTACGTATCGGCTCTTTTCGACCGGGTCAGGAACGCGGACCGGGCGGGGGTAGCGCTCCGGCCGCGCGGGCGGCCGTCACCGCCTCGGCCAGGGCGGCGAACTCGGTCCGCAGGGGGGTGAAGGCGGGCAGCGCGGACATCGGGTCCTCGCCGGCCCCCGGACGACTGGCCCCCGGCCGGCCGGTCATCGCGTCGGCGCACGCCTGGAACGCGGCGCGGACGGCGGCCGGTCCGGCGGGCAGCGGCCCGTGGAGACCGGCCGGATCGGCCAGCACCAGATAGCCGAGCCGGCGGGCGGCGACCACAGCGGGCCAGAGCAGGTCGGCCGTCCGTGGTCCGCGTATCCGCTCGTCCTCGGCGTCGACATGCAGGGCGGTCATCCGCGCGAGGGCCATTTCCAGCCGTTCACGGGCAGCGGCGACTCCCGTCGCGCGACTGGCGTCGCCTGGGTTCTTACCGCCTGCCGTGAGCCGAAGGACGAGCAGGTCGCCGGTAGCGTCGAGGGAGTTCGCCAGTGCTCTCGGCAGCCTGCGTTCGGCGGCGTGCGGCCAGAGCAGCAGGACGACGACAAGGCCGACGGCGCATCCCAGCAGCGTGTCCAGCAGTCGTGGCGCGACCAGCTCGGCTGGGGGCGTGCCCGGTCTGGCGAACTCCACGAGGATCAGGGCCAGTGGTGTGATGAGCACCGTGGCCAGTGCGTAGTTCGCGGCCATGAGGATCTGGGCGGCCCCCTCCAACACGGCGATCATGACGATCAGCCACCAGGCGGGCAGCTGGACGCTGAGGATGCCCAGCGCGACCACCGCTCCGATGGCTGTGCCCGCGGCTCGCTGCAGTGACCGCCGGCCGGCGGAGCGGACGGTCGTCCCCTGCACCACCGTGGCCGCGGCGGCCGGAGCCCAGTAGGGGTGGTCCACCCCGGCGGCGATCGCCAGCGCCGCCGCGACGAGCCCGGCCAGACCGGCCCGGGCCGCCAGCGGCCAGGCCAACGCCTCCCGGTCCAGCCGCCGGCGCCGCTCGGCCCGGGCGGAGGGCAGCAGTGGGGCCGGCGGTCGGTCCGACGGCCGGTCCGGCGCGGGATGAGCCAGCCCGGCGACGGCCGCGCAGAGGCCAGCCCGCGCCCTCGAGGCCGACGTTCCCACACCTGGCAGATCGGCACGGTCCCGCTTCTGGTCGACCAGGTCGGCGCCGGTGGCACCGGTGCCACCGGCGCCGACCTGGATCCCGGCGGCCAGTTCACGCAGGGTCGCGGGGAGAACCGGTGGGACCGGTTCCCGGGTCGTGGTCGCGTAGGAGACTGCCGCGTCGAACACGTGCTGCGCCCCGTATGCCACCGTCGACAGCGCTCGCCTGCTCCTGTCCTGCCCTGAGCCTTCCCTGAGCACCGTCCTGAGAAGGCGAACGGCCTGCGCGGCGTTGTGCCGCGCGGAGTCGTAGTCCGGCGTACCGATCGCCTCCAGCATGTCGGCGAGGCTGGTCAGGGCCTTCGCGGCTGCCCGCCGCGCCGGCCCGTGCCGGTCCGGGAACGACGCGGATATCGTCAGCAGCCAGGCGAAACCGGCACCGGCCAGCGTGAGTGCGACGCGTTCGCCGAGCTGCTCGACGTCCTGCGGAAGCTGCGTCGCCACGGCACAGCTGATGACGAACGGGTATGCCCCGGGCGCGGGCACGTCGAACGCGCGCACGAGTAGCGTCGCCAAGGCCGCCAGTCCGGAGATCCCCACCGCGATCGTCCAGCTGGCTCCCGCCGCCGTCACCCCGATCGCGGCGGACAGGGCGAGGCCAACGCCGATCACCGGTAGCGCCCGGGCCCGGAAGGCCAGGGCCGCGTCCGGAAAGTACGCGGCGGAGAAGGCGCCGAACGTCGCCAGAAGTCCGGCCTGCGGCTTTCCGGCAAGTTCACCGACGGTCAACGGCACGGCGAACGCGACCGCGCAGACCACGGCTATCCGCAGCCGTCCGCGGGGGCGGGCGACGCCGAACACCGCGCCGATCCGGCTCGGGCCAGCGGGCGCGGGAACCGGCGGCCGGGGCGGGTCGCTCGTCATGAGGCGGCGGCAGGGCTCGGCACCACACCGCAAGCATTCCCCAGCCCGGCCAGTCGACCGCGGTGCCTGGCCGCGGCGAACCGGCGTTCAGGCGCATGGCGGGGTCGACGAGAGCAGCGACACCTCGGGTTACCCGGCCCTGCGTCGCCACCCCGCGTGGGACGTGTCGATGTCCCGGCCGGGTCAGCGGGTCAGCGGATCATGACGGTGTGGAACGGCCGTCGCGCGGCCGGGCCGGCGCAGGCTCGACCTCGGCTGATCCCATCAGCCGCAGCTTGCGCTGCGCGCGCTCGTAGAACGTCGTCCGGCCGAGGCGGACGACGTGCGCCGCGGCGGGCCGTGGATGCAGGATGACGCACGCGCCCGGCTCGACGTAGCCGGACACGCGGCCGTCGACCTCGACCGCGAGCCGGCCACTCGTCGGCAGAACGTCCAGAGCCAGCGCGTCCTGCACCGACAGCACGAGCCCGCGGTTGAACGCCGAGTGCGGCGCCGCCGGGGTGACGAGCAGCGCCTCGACCGACGGGCTGACGATCGGCCCCCCGGCGGAGAAGCTGTAGGCGGTCGATCCGGTCGGTGTGGCGACGACCACCGCGTCGGCGGCGTAGCTGACGAACGGCCGGCCGCCGACCAGCAGGGAGACCGCGGCGATGCCGTGACCGGGTACCCGTACGACCGCGACGTCGTTGAACGCGGTGACCGTCTCGCCGTGCACCTCGGCGTCGACCGCGAGCCGCGGTTCGACCGTGTACAGATGTTGGTCGATCGCGGACAGGGCGTCGGGCAGGTCGGGTACGTCGACCTCGGCCAGGAAGCCCAGCCTGCCGAGGTTGACGCCGAGCACGGGCGCGTGTCCGCCGTCGGCCAGCCGCATCGCCCGCAGCATCGTGCCGTCGCCGCCGAGACTGACGATCAAGTCGCTGCGACCGCCCAGCTCCGCCGCCGGCACCGGAAGGGCGGCGCATCCCAACCGCCGGATCTCCTCCTCGACGCCGAGCACCTGGGCACCGCGGCCGGCGGCCCAGTCAACGATGGCGGTCACCGCTTCAGACGAGTCGCGAAGAGGGTGCAGCACGATCCCCACCGTGTGCATCCGCTTCGCTCCGCTCCTCGCCGCCACCGGTCCCACGGCCGCGTACAGCCGCGGCCCAGCCTCATTCTGCTGACGATCGCGGCGGGCCGCCCAACAGCCTTCCAGGAACGCTGCCTCTCTCGCGCGTCCCAGACGATCAGCGGCGTGATCTGGTTGGGGAGGGCGGCGAGCGCGGGTAGGACGACGCCGTCCACGCCGTCCTCAGCGGGGGTTGCCCTCAGACGCCGGGCCGAGCAATGACACGAAGACATCTTCGAGCCAGCGGGTGAGGTGGGCGAGGTCCCAACCGCGTTCCTCAACGAGCAGCGCGACCGCGTGCCAGCCCACAAGCGCCCACAGCGTGTCGGTGGCGTCGTCGACGGACAGGGTGGGCCGCAGACCGCCGGCCTCGGCCACGGCACCGACGACCCGCCGCACGTCGGCGTGGCGCTGGCGCTGGGATTCGCGCCACGCCTCGCGCAGCGCTGGGTCGGTGACGGCGGCCTGCTCGAACGCGCGGTAGATCGGGTAGAGCCGCAGCAGGGTCGGCGCTCCGATCCGAGCGGCGAGCCGGGCCTGCGCCTCCGGATCGCGAGTGGCGAACAGCGCCTGCATCTCGGGCCGGTCGGCCAGCGCGACCGGCTCGTCGTCGCCGACGATTGCCCGGTCGACGGCGAGCAGTAGCAGCTGAGGTTTCTCGGCCACCGCATAGACCGACTTCGGCGTGACCCGGGCGCGCTTCGCGATCGCCGCGATCGTGGTGGTGGCGTACCCGTGCTCGGCGAACAACGCCGACGCGGCCGAAATGATCGCGTCTCGGGTCGCCGCGGCCTGCTCTGCCCGTCGCGGGGCATGGTAAGGCCGCGATTTTTTCGCTACAGTCATGCTCACCTCATTTCACCGCCACTATAGCGAAGGGTCTTCCATGTTCGTTCTCACCGCCGTGCTGTCCGTGCTTCTCGCCGCCGTGATGGCACAGTCCACGGTCCGCAAGGCCAATCCAGACAAGCAGACGTTGCTGCTGCGTGACCGCCTCGGCGTGTCGCCGCGGTTGTGGACCGCGGTCGGTCTCCCGGAGGCATTCGCCGCCGTCGGCCTGGTGGCCGGGTTGTGGCGGGCGCCCCTCGGCATCGCCGCGGCCGTCGGCGCAGCGCTGCTCATGGCCGGCGCCGTCGTGTTGCACCTGCGGGCGCGGTTTCTGGGGGCGGCCCTGGCACCGCCGATCGCCGTAGGCGCGCTCGCCGTAGTCGTCGCGGTGCTGCGCGCCGTCACGGCCTGACCGATACCGCTGAGCGCGCCGAAGCGGGCGGCGACCTGTGGGATGTGAGGAGTGGGCACAGTCATCCACAGCAACGCCGGTCGGTCGGTGCCTCGAAGATCGGCCCGTGGCGCGGTGGTGCGGCTGGGTCAACGCTGGGTGAAGGCGCCCTAGTCGAGGGTTCGGGGCAGGCCGAAGTACGGGGCGACCGTCGTCTCGAAGCGGGTGAGCTCGCAGATCAGGTCACCGGCGACATCGATCACGATGATCCCGGCGAGGTGTAGGCCGCCGGTGACCGGATCGCGCAGGTACTCGCCCCACGCGGGCTGACCGTTCGCGCGCACAGGCACCAGGTGGTCGATCCGCCGCAGGCGGGAGCGGATGGCGGTGAAGAACTGGCGGATGGCCTCGTGGCCGCGGTACTCGAACGGCAGCGGCGGCATCCGCACCCAGGCGTCGTCCGTCATGAGCGCCACGAGCGCGTCGACGTCCAGGTCGGTGAAGGCGGCGACGAAGCGGTCGAGCAGCGCGCGTTCCTCGGGACTGCGCGGCGCCGGCGGCGGCGGGCCAGGCGAACGGGCCGGGTCCATCGTCGCGCGGGCGCGCCGCAGCGCGCTGGTGACCGCGTCGCCGGTGAGCCCGAGCAGGTCGGCGGTCTCGCTCGCGCGGTACCCGAGCACGTCTCGCAGGATCAGGACGGCCCGCTGGTTTGGCGGCAGCAGCTGGACGGCGGTGACGAACGCGAGCGAGACGGCCTCGCGGGAGGCGTACTGGGCTTCGGGTCCCGGCGCCTCGTCGGGCAGCCCCTCCAGCAGGGCGTCCGGATACGGCTGCAGCCATGGGACCTCACCCAGGTGCGTCGGCTCCGGACCCAGGTGGGTCGGCTCGGGCGGTGGCGCGGGCAGCGGCGACGTGGTCGTCGGCCGCCGCATGGACGAGCGCAGCAGGTTGAGGCACCGGTTGGTGGCGATCCGGTGCAGCCAGGTCCGCACCGACGATCGTCCTTCGAAGCCGGCCAGGCCGAGCCAGGCGGACAGCAGCGTCTCCTGCACCGCGTCCTGCGCGTCCTGAAGCGAACCGAGCATTCGGTAGCAGTGCACGGCCAGTTCGCCGCGGTAGGGCTCGACGAGGTCGGCGAACGCGTCGCGGTCACCGTCGCGGGCCCGCTGGAGCAGTTCCGCCGACATCTGCCACCTCCGTGTCTGCCACCGCCGTCTGGTCGCCTCTCCACCTACTGACACCGGGCGTGGGCGGAACTGGTCGCCGTCGGGCCGCCCAGTTTCCGGCGAGCGCCGGTTCTGTTCCTTCGAACGCATCCGCACCGACCGCGGACCGCAGCGCGACCTGGCGGCCCCGGCGGTCGACGGCGTGCGGACGCCCACGAGGGCGCGACCGAAGGGAAAACGACGCGACATGTCAGTGTCATCGACGACTACCGGGCCCGGCGCCGAGCCGGCCCCGGCTCCGGCTCCGGCCCCGGCTCCGGCTCCGGGTCCGGGCGTGGAGCCGGACCCAGGCCGGAGCGACCGGGCCCCGACCACCCGCACTGCTTCGACCGCACTGCCCGCCGAGCCGGGCGCCCAGCCGGCGCGCCGGGCCTGGACGCTGATCCTGGCCTCGCTCGGGGTGTTCATGACCGCGCTCGACACACTGGTGGTGGCCAACTCCCTGCCCGCGCTGCGGGCTAGCCTGCACGCCGATCTCGGCGACCTCGAATGGACGGTGAACGCCTACAACCTGGCGTTCGCGGTCGCGCTCCTGACCGGGGCCGCCCTCGGCGACCGGTACGGACGCAAGCGGACCTACTGGATCGGCCTGCTCGGGTTCACCCTTGCCTCCGCCGCGGCGGCGCTCTCACCGAGCGTCGGCGTGCTCATCGCGGCCCGCGGCGTGCAGGGCGTGGCGGCGGCGGCCGTCATGCCCATGACGCTGACCCTGATCAGCGAGGCCTTCCCGGCCGACCGGCGGGGCGCCGCGATCGGGCTGTGGGGCGGTATCACCGGGCTGGCGGTCGCGCTCGGGCCGGTCGTGGGCGGCGCCATCGTCGGCGGGATCAGCTGGCACTGGATCTTCTGGCTCAACGTCCCCGTCGGCCTGGCGCTGGTACCGCTGTCCATGGCACGCCTTACCGAGAGCTTCGGTCCCCGGTCGCAGCTCGACATCGTCGGGCTGGCGCTGGCCGCCGCCGGGTTCTTCGGCATCACCTGGGGCCTGATCCGCTCCAGCCGGGTCGGCTGGGACAGCGGACAGACCATCGGCGCGCTCGGAGCAGGCGTCGTCCTGGTCGCGGCGTTCGTGGTGTGGGAGCGGCGCACCGCGACGCCGATGCTGTCGGTGCGGTTGTTCCAGTCGCGGGCGTTCAACGCCGCCAACGGCGTCAGTTTCTTCATGTACGCGTCGCTGTTCGGCGTGCTGTTCCTGATGATGCAGTTTTTGCAGACCGGGCTCGGATACTCGCCGCTCGCGGCGGGCCTGCGGACCCTGCCGTGGACGGGCGCCCCGATGGTGGTCGCGCCCATCGCCGGCGCGCTGGCCGACCGGTTCGGGAACCGTCCCTTCCTGGTCGCGGGCCTGGCCCTGCAGGCCGCCGGGCTGGGCTGGATCGCCGCCATCGCCGAACCGGGGATGAGCTACCGGTGGCTGGCGGTGGCGCTCGGCGTCGCCGGCGTCGGGATATCGCTGTGCTTCCCGACCGTCGCGGGCGTGGTCGTCGGCTCGGTGCCCGCCTCGGAGATGGGCGTCGCGTCGGGCACCAACAGCGCGGTGCGCGAGATCGGCGGCGTGTTCGGGATCGCGATCCTGGCATCCGTCTTCGCGGGCTCCGGCGTCTACACGTCCACGCGGACGTTCGTCGACCACTTCACCGCGGCCCTGTGGATCGGGGCGGCGTTCTCCGCCGTCGGGATCATCGCCGCCGCGGCAGTCCCCGGTCGCCGCGACCTCACCGCGATCCCGACAGCATCGACCGGAGGAAGCCATGAGTGACCTGTCGGACCGGACCACGCTCGTCGTCGGCGCGAGCCGGGGCCTGGGACGGGGGATCGCCCGGGCCTTCGCCCAGGCGGGGGCCCCGACCGTCGCGGTCGCCCGCACCGGCGCGGCGCTGGCGGAGCTCGCCGCCACCGACGCCCGCATCCGGACCGAGGTCGCCGACGCAGCCGACGCCGCGGCGGCGGGGAGCCTCCTCGACCGCCACGAGCCGTCGATCGTCGTTCTGGTCGCCGGCGCCAGCCCGTTGATGCGTCCGCTGCACCACCAGACCTGGGAGACGTTCTCGGCCAACTGGCACACCGACGTCCGGATCGCGTTCCACTGGCTCCGGGAGGCGCTGCTCCGGCCGTTGCGGCCTGGTGCCACGGTGATCGTGGTCAGTAGCGGCGCCGCGATGGCCGGGTCCCCGCTCAGCGGCGGATATGCCGGTGCCAAGGCCACCCAGCGCCTGATCACCGGCTACGCGCGCGACGAGGCGGACCGCGCCGGTCTGGGAATCACCTTCACCGCGGTGCTTCCCCGGCTGACGCCACTGACCGACCTCGGGCGCCCCGCGGTCCGGGCCTACGCGGCGCGCGGTGGCCAGTCCGAGGATGACTACCTCCGCCAGCTGGGTGAGCCCCTCACCCCCGAGATCGCCGGGACCGCCCTGGTCGGCCTGGTGCGGGCCGACACCGCCACCGTCGCGCCCGGTTACCTGCTGACCGGCGACGGCCTGAGGGCGTTGGCTCCGTAGGCCGAGGGAATCCCGCGACGAAGCCGGCGAGCCAAAGGCCATAGGCCAAAGGCGCGGGTCGCGGTCGGCCGCGGTCTGAAAGGCTGGGGGAGTGTCCGTCGAGGCGATGCGGCGAGCGGTCGAGGCCGCGCTGGAACCCGTCCTTGGCGTGGTCGATGTGATGGTCGGGGAGCGGCTGAGAGGCAGCAACCGGAACCAGGTGTTGCGCGTGTCGGCTCAGGGCCGGGACGGCCGGTACCACCGGCTGGTGGTGAAGACGGCCGTGAGTGCGGGCGACGGCGCGGCTCGCGAGGAGGCGGCATTGCGGCTTCTTACGGCCCGCGCGGTTCCAGGGGCCGTGCGGCTACTGGCCGCCGGATCCGATCCGAGCTTGCTGGTCCTCGACGACCTCGGCACGGGACCGACGCTGGCCGACCGGCTGCTCGGTGCGACACCGCGCGCCGCCGAGACGTCCCTGCTCTCCTGGGCAGGGGCGCTCGGCTCGTTCCACGCCGATACCGCCGGGCTACGCGACTCCTTCGCCGAACAACTCGCCGCGCTGTCCCCGCTGGGAACGCCGAGCCTCGACACCTCGGCGGAGACGGTCGGCCAGACGGTGGCCGTGCTGCGTCGTGTGCTGCCCCGGCTCGACGTCGCCGCGAACCCGGCCGCCTGGGACGAGTTGCACGCGGTCGCCACCGGCCTCGACGTGTCGGATCCCGGTCGACCCGGCGCGATGACCCCGGGCGATATCTGCCCCGACAACGCCATCGTCACGACCGACGGCCCGGTACTGATCGATTTCGAGGGTGCCGAGTACCGGCACGTCGCCTGGGACGCCGCCTACCTGAGGGTGCCCTGGCCGTCGTGCTGGTGCGGCTGGCGGCTGCCCGCCCCGGTCGCCGCCACCGCGCTGGAGCACTGGCGCGCGGCGCTCGCGCCCACCCTGCCGGTCGTGACGACCTCCACCTTCGACCGCGACCTCGTCAAGGCCGCACTCACGTGGGTGTTCATCTCCGCCGGCTGGTTCCTCGAGGCCGCCCTCGACGGCGACCCGCGCCCGGCCGATCCCGCCCGCCATGACCTCGTCCCGACCCGCCGGGCCCTGCTGCAGCATCGCCTGCGGTGGGCCGCCGACCAGACGGACGCCCCGCTACCCGCCCTGCGCCAGCTCGCCGCCACACTCCATGCCGCGACCCTGCGCGAATGGGGCCCCGTGCCACTGCCGCTCGCCCCCGCCTTCCGCTGATCCTGTGGGGCGGGCCGGGGCCGCGCCGGCCTGTCGGGAACGTGCCCGGCGGTCCGGTCAGTACGGATGGCGGTCGGGCTTCTCGTTCCAGGTGGCGTACGCCTGTTCGCCCAGCTCGGGGCTGAGCTGTTCGACGTGGATCGAGCGGTCGTCGAGCGGCCGGCTGAAGTCCTCGTACTGGAAGGCGTCGCTGAAGCCGATTCCCTGGGTCGCGTCGAGGTCGCTGCTGAAATAGACGTCGTCGATCCGGGACCAGTAGATGGCGCTCATGCACATGGGGCACGGGATGCCGGCGGTGTAGAGCGAATAGCCGAGCAGCATCCGGGCCCGCTCGGGGACGAGGTCGGGGGAGCCTGGCGGCCGGGGGACGAGCTGAAGTGTCGTGCGGTTCTGCTCGTCCGGGCTGATCGTCGGGCCGTCCGGGTTGAGTACCTGGATCGCCTTGCGGATGCACTCGACCTCGGCATGCGCCGTGGGGTCGCCGGTCAGCAGGACACGGTTCTGGCCGCGAGCGATGATGTCACCGTCCTTGGCGATCACGGCACCGAACGGTCCGCCCCAGCCGTTCTGGACCGACTGGGTCGCCAGCCGCGCCGCCTCGCCCATCAATGCCCGCTTGTCCATTTCCGCCCTCATTTCCGCCGTCTGGTCGTACAGCCGTGCCGCCGCGTCGTACTACCGTGCCGCCGCGCGCCGGCGGCGTCTTTGCAATGTTCGGGTGTACCCATGTCCGCGTTGTTCCTAGCGTCGTTGTTCCTGGCGTCGTTCGCGGCGTCGGAGCGCTGAGAACGCAAAATGGTGAATAAGGGGTGGCGCGGTCGCCGGGCTCGTTTTGTCGGCCTACTCTCGGCGTGGTGGAGAACTCGCGGAACGGTCACATCGGTGTCGGTTCCGGCACCGGAGTCGGCACCGATGTCGATGGCGGCGCGGCGACCGCCGTCATGATCGTCGACGTGCGCGAAGGACGGGAACGCGACTATCTGCGCTGGCAGGAGCGAACAGACGACGCGGCTCGGCGGCGCCCCGGTTTCGAGGCCGCGGAGCTCTACCCACCCACGTCCGCAAATGACCGTTCCTGGGTCGCGGTGTTCCGGTTCGGGACCGTCACCCAGCTCCGCGACTGGCTGGCTTCGCCCGACCGCAGGCGCCTGCTCGACGAGGGCCGTGACCTGTTCAGCGGTCCGGGCAGGCAGGAGATCCTCGCGGGTGAGCCGCCCGACCGTGACATCGTGTCGGCGGTAGTCGCACACGACGTCCGCCCGGGCCACGAGAGGGCATTCCTCGCCTGGCAGGAGAAGGTGCGCAAGGTCCAGACCACCACGCCTGGATTCCTGGGCTACGAGTTGTTCCAGCCGGTTCGCGGCGTGCAGGAACGGTGGGTCGCCGTGTTCCGGTACGACTCGATGCGTCACCTGGAGGAATGGCTGGACTCCTCCACCCGGCGCCGCCTGATCGAGGACGGCCGCGACCATGTCAGCGGTTTCGACGTCCGGAAGGTGGGTTCCTCCTTCAGCGGCTGGTTCCGATTCGGCGACGCCAGCGGCCGGGCGGAGCAGCCGCCGAACTGGAAACAGGCGATGATGGTCCTGCTCGCGCTCTACCCGACGGTCATGGTAGTGACCGTCACCGTCGGCGATGCGCTGGCCGGCGGCGGTGTACCCGAATTCCTGGTCTTCTTCCTCGGCAACGTCCTGAGCGTCGCCGCACTGACCTGGATCCTCATGCCGCTGGTGAACCGGACATTCGCCTTCTGGCTGCTGCCCGGCGTGGCGAGGAGCCGGCGCAGGCAGGTTGTCGGCGCCGCCCTCGTGGTCGCCTGCTACGCGCTTTCGCTGCTGGTGTTCGGGTTGACCGTCGGCTGACGATCCCGCGGTCCCGCCGTCAGCGGTCCGCCGGATCGTCGGTGTTGGGCGCCTACAACCTTGGCCGGGAGCCGTCCACGGACGTCTGCATGGCACGGATCATGCTGTCCTGGACGAAGGACGCGACCAGGCGGCCGTCCTCGGTGAAGATGTCGCCGCGTCCGTAGGCACGTCCGCCGCCCGTGTATGAGCTGTGCAGCCGCGACAGCAACCAGCTGCCAGCGTCACACGCCTGGTGGAACGTGATGGTGTGGCTGATGACGCCGGTCGACAGCGTCACGTGACCCTGTGCCTGGCCGACCCCCTCGTGCGGGCGCATCGCCGTCCCGATCAGGAAGCTCTCGCTCGCGAACGCGATCAGCGCCTGACTCGTCCCGGGGTCGTCGGGGGCGTCGGCCCAGCGCGACCACACGTCGAGGTCAGGCGGGCCGACCAGGTCGGGGCTGTTGAGGTCGACATCGCCGACGATCACACTCTGCAGGCGACGGACCGCCTTCTCGGTGGGCGCGGGCGACGGCGCGGGCGTCGGGGTGTCGGCGTGCCGGATGAGGTCGGGCTCCTCGGCGGACAGCAGGACCATCGATCGGCTGCGCACCTTCTCGTCCTGGCTGAAAGTCACGGTGCTGCTCGCGAACGTCCGCCCGCCGTGCACGCGGTCGACGCTGATCTCCATGGGCCGGTCCGGGACCCCGCCGCGGGCGAAGACGGTGTGGACCGTCTTGACCGACTTCCCGTCCTGCCCGACCAGCGCGGCGATGATCGCCTGCGCCAGAATCTGCCCGCCGAAGACCACGCCCGTGCCGATCGGCAGGTTCTCCCCGCGATAGCGGTCGTCGGCGACCCGCGTGAGCGCCAACGTGTCGAGAACCGGGTCCAGATCGATCATCATGGCAGTTCCTCATTCGCGGGAGAAGGCCGCCGGACGGCGTACCACCACCCGCGGTGAGCAGGGCGGCAACGTCGTCCACGGGCCGGTCGCCGGCGGCGACGCGCAGTCGCATCGTAGGAGGAACCCGCCCACGCGCGCCGCCTTCGTCCGGCCGTGTGGCCTTCGTCAATTATTTGGCCTTGGTCCAACTAATCGGGCTGCGTCCAACCGTTGCCCTCGTCCAACCGTCCAGGCTGCGTCCGACCGTCTGGTCCTCGTCCGACCGTCGGCTGGTCCGGGCGGACCCGCCGTCAGGCCGGGCCTGGTCCCTGGTCGGCGAACGTCCGCCGGGTGTGCCCGACCAGCTCGCGCACCGCCGGACCGTGAGCCGTGCGCCAGACCAGGGACAGCAGGACGGGCGCCGGCGCGTCCTCGATGGTCAGCGCGGTGAGCTGATCCTGGTAGAACGCGGCCATCGAGTCGCTGAGGATCCCGACGGCGAGCCCGCGGACGGCGAGGCCGGCGATGGCGTCCGGCGCGCTCGCCTCCAACGCGACCCTGGCCTCGATCCGCTGCTCGGCGCGGGCCTGGTCGAACATCGTGCGCAGGCCTGTGCCGGGCGGCATGCACACGACCGGGTACGAGCACACCTCGCGCAGGGCGACGCCCGACCCCCGTGTCGCGCGCACTGCCAGCGGGTGACCGGCCGGGACGGTGGCCACGAGGCGGTCCCTGAAGATGGTGAACGCCTCCAGTCCCGGCGGTGTGGTGCCCGCGGTACCTACCAGGGCCAGGTCGAGCGTCCCGGTGCGGACTCCCTCGATGAGCTGGGTGGACCCGTCCTCCAGCAGTGCGAGCTCCACGCCGGGATGTGCCCGGTGGAAGGCGGCGAGGGCGTCGAACAGCGGCGCCAGCGTGCAGCCGGAGACCATGCCGACGGTGAGGTGCCCCCGGATCAGGTCGGTCACCTCGTCGACCGCCTCGTCGACCGCCGCCGCGGCGGCGAGCGCGGCGCGGGCGTGTTCCAGCGCGGCCTTGCCCGCGACGGTGAGGGTCGCGGCGCGCGCCGAGCGGTCGAACAGCTCGGCGCCGAGCTCGCGTTCGAGCTGGCGGATCTGGGCGCTGACGCCGGACTGGCTGATCCGTACCCGCTCGGCCGCGCGGGTGAAGTTCCGCTCCTCGGCGACCGCGACGAAGTACTCCAGCTGCCGCAGTTCCATGACTCCAGATTCTAGCTTCCAGAAGAATCATCTGTTGGACTTCTGGCTGGCAAGTGACCAGTCTGAGAGGCATACGAGCCGGACCCCTGGAAGGAGCGGAACATGCCCTACGAAAAGGCCATGCGGCCCGAGGACATCACCCGCCTGTTCGTCGAGCGGTCCAACGCCGGTGACGCGGCCGGAGTCGCCGAGCTCTACGAGGAGAACGCGGTGCTGGCCTACCCGCCGGGCGGCCAGACGGTGGGCCGGGAGGCGATCCGTGCGCTGTGGGCACAGGTGCTGGCCAACCGTCCTCGCTTCGAGCCGGAGGAGCCGCTGCCGACCCTGGTCAGCGGCGACATCGCCCTCACCTCGACGCCGCCCGGGGACGGGGCCGGCGCCCGGGCGCAGGTCGTCCGGCGCCAGCCCGACGGCAGCTGGCTGCGGGTGCTCGACCAGCCCGAGTTCGTCTCACCGACCCGCTGACCGCGTGACGGACCAGCCCTGGCCTCCAGGACGGTCCGGACTCCTCCACGGCCCGCCGCGCCAGACCGCCGGCGGCGTCAGCGTTTCCGAACCGCTCGGGGCTGTGGCCTTTCCGAACCGTTCGGGGCTGTATCCGCCGCTCGCGGTAGGTCGACCTGGCGTCGATCAGGTATGCAGGTGGGCTCCTTTGAGGATCTTGTCGACGGCGTTCCGCGGGCCGTGGACGGCGAGGCCCACCAGGTCGAGCCGATCGCGCAGGACCGCCCGCACTGCTGCCCTGTTGTCGCGGTCGTTCCCGGTCGCGAACAGATCGGAGGTGAAGACCGCCGGCGTGATGCCCCGTGCCAGCGCACGGGAATGCGCGGCCGTGATGGTCTCCTTCGACCCGGAGAAGACGAGGACTGGCTGGCGGAACATCGGCAGATACGGCGTGCCGTCGCCGTCGGCGTACGGCTCGCCCATCAGCTCCGGATTCGCGGCGGCGATGCCGCTGACGAGGAACGCGCATACGTTGAGCCGTTGCCAGGTCGCCAGATCATCGCGCACCACAACGGCGATCTTGGTGGTGAAGGGGACGGATCCGTCTGTTGACATGGGTGCAGGGGGCATGGGTGCAATCTGTCCGGCGCCGGCACGGGTGTCTTGTACGTTCTTGACATGGCCGCACGCTCGGACATCGCGGCGTGGCGGCCCTCGGTGAGCGGAATCGTCGAGGTCTTCCACGCCCGTTTCACCGAGCACGCGTATCCGTCGCACACCCATGACGCCTGGACCCTGCTCGTCATCGACGAAGGGGTTGTGCGGTACGACCTCGATCGGCGTGAGCACGGCGCGGTGCCCCCGTTCGTGACGCTGCTGCCGCCGGATGTCCCCCATGACGGTCGCTCGGTCCGTCCGGAGGGGTTTCGAAAGCGGGTCCTGTACCTGGACCGCGCTCTGCTCGACGATCGCCTGGTCGGCGCGGCGGTCGACGCCCCGAGCCTGCGGGACGCGGCGTTGCGCCACGGCGTCCACCAGTTGCACAACCTGCTCGCGCGTCCGCATGAGCTGCTCGAGGCGCAGAGCCGGCTCGCGCTGATCAGGGAGCGACTGCTGGGGCACCTGCGTCCTCGGCTCGGCGACCCGCCCGTCCGTCGGGACTCCGGGGTGGCCCGCCGCTTGCGGGACCTCCTGGACGGGAGCGTGCCGCGGGGCCTGTCGCTCGACGAGGCGGCCCAGGCCCTGAACGCCCACCCGGCACACCTCGTGCGCGCATTCCGGCGGGAGTACGGTCTGCCGCCGCACCAGTACCTGATCGGTCGCCGCCTCGACCTGGCCCGCCGCCTGCTCCTCGCCGGCCACCGCCCGGCGGAGGCGGCCACGATGGCTGGGTTCTACGACCAGTCCCACCTGACGCGCCACCTCACCCGCCTGGTGGGGACCGGGCCCGGGCGTTACGCCAGGGGAGTGGTACCGGAGCCGATCACCGGAACCGGCCGGGCGGAGTCCCGAGCGCTCCCACCCATGGACCCGCCGCGCCGAGCGGACGACTAGCGCCGCCTCGGCCACGTTCACCCCCGTGATCGCCGCGCACGTGTTGCCGTCGTCGCGAATGCGCCAAAATCACGACGCTGGCAACACGTCGCTGGCGATCAAGGGCGTGTGGCGGTCACCGACGGCCGAGCCCACGTGTCTCCGAGCTTGCCTACCGCCTGAAGGCAGGGGCCGCCGATATCGTCGCCGAACGTGGTCCTCCGGCGGCACCGATGTCCTGCCGGAGATCGGTGGGTGCTCGGTCTGATGGGTCCGCCGCGCACCGGCCGTAAGGAAGCCTCGGGGAACATCGAGCACCACACACCTGTGAGGGGCACGTCGTGACCGGCACCGCTGACCTGATCGGGCGCAACGCGGAGTTCGCCGCCAGCCGATTCTCGGCCAATCTGACCATAAACCCCAGCGGCAACCTGATGGTCGTCGGCTGCGTCGACCCGCGCGTCGACCCGACCCACGTGCTGGGCCTCGAGCAGGGCGAGGCCGCCGTGATCCGCAATGTCGGAGGGCGGATCACGCCGCGACACTCCGCACGATGGCGATGCTGGGAAAGGTCGGCCAGGCCAATGCGGAAAGCCGCCGCCCAGGGGACTGGAACCTGGTCATCCTGCATCACACCGACTGCGGGATGACGGATCTCGCCTCTTTCCCCGAACTGCTGGCCGGCTACTTCGAGATCCCGATCGATGAGCCAGGCGCCAAGGCCGTCAGCGACCCGTACGGCTCGGTACGAGTCGACGTCGGCGTCATCAGGCAGGAGGTCCGGAGCCCCGGCTACCTGGTGTCGGGCCTCGTCTACGACGTCTCGACCGGCCTGGTCGAATCCGTCGTCGCACCCACCCAGGTGCCCACCGGCTAGAAACGTCGGCGTCGAATTTCATGATCCGGTGAGATCCTCGGAGCCCTGGCACGCAAGAACGCAATCGCCCTGGGATCGTCTTGGCGATCGCGGAGTCAACCCCGCCTGGAGCCCGGCCCGGGCCCGGTCGGGGCGCCGCCCGGGCGCTCGGGCGGCTGGGTGCTCGTCCTGTCCGACGTCAGAGTCACGACCAGCGCCGTTTGGCGCCCCTGACGTCTGACGCGACGCCCGGGATTTCCCGGGCGCCCGGGCCGCCGCTCCGCTGCGCACGTCCATCCACCCATGGGTTGTGGCGGGCGGGAAGCCGGGATCCGCCCCACAACCCATGACCAGATCCGATGCGAGACCTGAGTAATTAGGGTTCCTCGCTCTGGCGCCGAGAATCCCGCCCGATCACCGGCGCCCACGCCCACGCGCATACGCCACGCCGCCGGAATTCGTACGTCATGCTGGAATACCAGCGACGCGGGCCGCCCGCAACCAGGTCGGAAACTCGCCGAGAAGTCTCCGGTAGAGCGTCTCGTCGTCGATCGCGTCGATGTCGTCGACGGCGAAGAAGCCCGCGTTGTCGACGACGCGGCCAGAGAGCGTGTCGAACTTCTCCAGGATTCCGTATTCGGCCTGCCCGAGGCCGACGAACTGCCAGAAGATCGGCAGATTCGATGTCTTCCGCAGCAGCTTCGCGATCTGCGCGCTATGGTAGATGCCACCGTCGGTGAGTATCAGAACGAGTGCGGGCGGTGGGGATGGGAGCCGCTGGTAATGCGCGACGATCCGCCTCATAATCCTTGGTTCCACATTCTCCTCGCCGAGGAGATACCACCTGGGTATCCGCCGGCCGGCGGCCCGCGCGGCGCGCTCGCGGGCGAGCGTCGCGTCCCTGCCGCCCTGTCCGGTCCCCGGGTAGGACATCCGGACATACAGCGGGATCCACTCGGCCAGCTGGTCGGCCCGCAGAGGTGGCAGCGCGAGTGGCATGGTCGCGTAGGACCAGACGTCGAGCGTCGCGTCGTCATCCATGGTCGCGGCGACGGCCGCCACCCGCTCCACGACGCGGGCGACGATGCCCGTCTGGTAATGCGTCGTCATCGAGCCGCTGGCGTCGAGCGCCAGCGCCACACGGGCCCGGTGTTCAGGGATGCCGTGCCCGGTCAGAACGGTGTGGACGGTCCTCTTGCGCAGATCGAGCCGGGTGCGCATGTCGAGGCCCGAACTCTCCGTCGACGGCGGGTCGGCCGCGGCGGCTGACCGCGGCGGCAGAACGGCCGCGGCGTGTGCGGACGCCGACGCCGCGGAAACCGCCGAAACCGACGCCGCGGAAACCGCGGACACCGACGCCGCGGACACCGTCACCGGAAACGGCGCGGCGGCGACGCCCACGTCCGCGGAGATGTCGATGCCGTAGTCGGTGGCCAGGCCCGCGAGGCCGGACGCGTAGCCCTGGCCCACCGCGCGGATCTTCCATGCACCGGACCGGCGGTAGATCTCGACGAGGATGAGGGCCCTTTCCGCGTCCAGCCGCGGCGGGGTGAAGCGGACAAGCTCCGTACCCGTGGCGAGGCCGGTGACCCGGGCCGACACGGTCAGCCCGCCGAACGTCAGGTGCGGGGTGGCGACGTCGACGGTGGCGGTGATGACGATCGACGCCACGTCGGCCGGCTGGCGGTTGATGTCGACGGTGACCGCCTCGCCCGCGCCGTCCGGCGTGCGGCCGCGGTGGCGGACCGACCCGTCAGGGCTGCTCGGCGCGTTGAAGAAGACCAGATCGGCGTCCTCGCGAGCCCTCCCGTTGGCGTCGAGCCGTAGCGCGCACACATCCAACGACGGGGACGGGCGTCCAGCGGCGTCGGCGGCGGGCCAGCTCACGATGATCTCGACATGCCGGTCACCGAGAACGGTGTTCGCGCCCTTGGCCAGTTCCACGCGGCCAGTATCGTGCGCCGGGTCCGATTCCGAATATCGCCAACATGACCTTCGGAGGTGCTGGCTCGACCGAGGTCCTTGACCTGGCAACGGGCCGGCGGCCGGCGAGACTTCACGGTTCCATGTTTGATCCCGGAAGATGCTCGACGTGCTGCCCTACTCGACAACTCGACCCCAGCCGCTATCACCGGCGGCCTCCCGTGCTGCCACCATCAGTTGGTGAGTTGCCGCCGCTGCGCCATGTCCTGTCTGGCGTCATGCGGTCCTGACGCGGTGCGAAGATCTGTGGTGTGGTGGATTTGGGGGCATCGCCGCGGGACGAGGGATGGGACTTCTTCGTCTCCTACACGAGCGTGGACCGTGGCTGGGCGGAGTGGGTGGCCTGGCAGTTGGAGGACGCCGGATACCGCGTTCTGATTCAGGCGTGGGACTTCGTTGCCGGCTCGAACTGGCGGTTCCGCATGGGCGAAGGCGTCCAACATTCCGAGCGGACGATCGCGATCCTGTCTGCCGCCTACCTGGACTCGATCTACGGCCGCCAGGAGTGGGAAGCCGCCCAGGCCGCCGACCCCAACGGCTTCGCCCGCAAACTGTTGCCGGTCCGTATCGAGGACTGCCCACGCCCGGGTCTGCTTGGCGTTGTCGTGTCCATCGACCTCTTCAACCGGAGCGCGGAGGACGCCCATCGGCACATTCTTGATCAGATTCGTGGCACCGTGACCGGCCGAGCCAAGCCCACTTCCGCTCCCGAGTTCCCCGTACCCGCACGCAGCGCCCCTCCCATCGACGCACCCGCCTTCCCCCGTCTCGCCCGACCAGCCCCCGAGCCGCTGTCAGCCAATCCCGAACCGATCCGCCGGCCCCTCATCGGTCACACCCTGCCCGTGCTGTCGGTGGCGTTCGCGGCGGATGGACGCACCCTCGCCACCGGTAGCGCCGACAAGACGGTGCGGCTCTGGGACGTCACCGACCCCACCCGACCCCAGCAGATCGGCCAACCCCTCACCGGCCACACCAAAGGCGTCGGGTCGGTGGCGTTCGGCGGCGGATGGACGCACCCTCGCCACCGGTAGCGCCGACAAGACGGTGCGGCTCTGGGACGTCACCGACCCCGCCCGACCTCAGCAGATCGGCCAACCCCTTGCCGGCCACGCCAAAGTCATGGCGTTCACAGCGGATGGACGCACCCTCGCCACCGGAGGCTACGACCGGACGGTGCGGCTCTGGGACGTCACCGACCCCGCCCAGCCCGAGCAGATCGCCGGATTCGTCATCGGCCCCATCGCCACCCCGCTGTGGGTGGCGTTCGCACCGGATGGACAAACTCTCGCCACCGGAGGCGAATGCTGGACGGTGCGGCTCTGGGACATCACCAACCCCACCCAACCCCAGAAGATCGGCCAATTCCGCAGACGCCACTTTCCATACGTGGCATCGGTAGCGTTCACGGGGGATGGGTGCATCCTCGCCACCGGAGGTGATGAGACGGTGCGGCTCTGGGACGTCACCGACCCCACCCGACCCCAGAAGATCGGCCAACCCCTCACCGGCCACACCAAGGAGGTGTCGTCGGTGGCGTTCACAGCGGATGGGCGCACCCTCGCCGCTGGAGGCTACGACCGGACGGTGCGGCTCTGGGACGTCACCGACCCCACCCGACCCCAGAAGATCGGCCAACCCCTCACCGGCCACAGCAAAGAGGTGTCGTCGGTGGCGTTCACAGCGGATGGGCGCACCCTCGCCGCCGGAGGCTACGACCGGACGGTGCGGCTCTGGCGGACGCGCTGAGCCGACACAGCCCGAGCGCCCAGCCGCTCCCGGACACTGCTGTCTCCCCAGGTGGCGCATGGTAGGTCAGCAGGGATTGACTTCGGTAAAGCCATGAACGGACGCGGGTTGGTGTCCTGCCGCTTATGGTGATGGCGGACGTCACCATGGTGAACGTCACGCGGCCAGGCATGGGTCGTCGACCTGCACGCGTGTCCTTGAGGCTTGCGGCGAGTGCTCGACGCCCGCGTGACTGGTGTCACATAAACCTCCAGGCCACGACTTGAGTAATCTCGTTTCCTCGCTCTGACGCGCAAGAACCCAAGTACGCGAGGCGCGATCGTGTTGGTGTCCAAGCCGCGACCGTGAGGCCTACGATCAGCTGTCCTCAAGACGAGCGAGCGTAGCCTCGGCGCGGATTGTGCCCAGGTGATCTTCTTCCGGGATCCGGCGGCGCCGGGCGAGCATGTCCTGCTCCAGGAAGCGGGCAGATCCATGCCCGTCAGCGGGCTGGGGCTCGGCCGTCGGCGGACTCCGATGTCGATATCGTGCGGATCGTGCCGCTGCCCGAGCCGCTGATCACCGAGATGCGCGAGGACCTGTTCTGGTCCGAGGTCCTGTGGGAGGACGCTTGGGAGGATGCCTGGGTCCCGCAGGCCGCCCGGAAACCGAGTGTGCGTTTCGCAGTCGATGTCGGTGACGATTACGGGATCGGGACGAACGTCATGCTGGGTTCCGGGATGCAGTCGCTGGAGATCTACGCGCCAGGGTCGGCCGACGGTGAGGACATCGGGTACGTCGACGGGGCGCATCCCATGCCGAAGGCGCTGCGGTGGGAGGAGTTGGAGCTGGTCTGCCGGGCGTCCGCGTTGCGTGACCCGGAGATTCGACATCCCGGGCCCGTGGCCGCGTTACTGTTGCCCTACCTTCTCCGCGACGGCAGCGAGTCCCTGGACGCCGTCAGCCCAGTTCTCGACGCCGCCTTCCGCCTGGTAAGGCCCCAGCCGGGGCATGGCCTGCGGTCCGAGACGCGGTCGCGGCTCAAGTGGCCACCGCCAAAGGGGACCACCTGGGTCACCCGACCAGACGGGCACCTGGCCGTCACGAATTCGGGTTGGCCTCCCCTGAACTCCTACCGGACGCCCGAGGCGGAGCACTTCCCGTTCGGCGTGCTGGCCGGCCTTTTCGACGCGGCCAGGGCCACGGTGGCGGCGGTAGCGGCGGCCGCCCCCCTGACGGAACCGGCGGTCCGGTCGGCGCTCGAGGTCGCGATCCGGGACCAGGACGTCTCCGCGCTGGCGAACGCACTTCGAGACGTCGGGTACGGCGATGACATCGAGTACGACGACGACGCCTTCTACGTCGAGGATGCCTGGCACGGCAACGCGGTGGTGCTTCGCGCGCTGGAGGCCCCGACGGAACCGGTGGAGACCGCCTGGGTACTGGAGGTACTCAGCGGGGCCGCGCAGGGGTCGGTCATCGCGCGCTGGTTCGGCGAGAGCCCGATGCATCACCTGCGGTTGTGGGAGCTCGACCTCCGCCTCGTCAACGTCGGCAGGTCGTTCGCACGGATCAGGAACGGCCTGGAGAAACTCGAACGGTCCGAGGTGCTGGCTCGCGTCGGCCGCGCTGACGCCGTCGGGCCGGACGAACTGCGCCTGCCCGTTGTCGTCGGACGTGACGATCTCCCCGCGGCACGGGCGGCGATCCGTGAGGTCCTCGCTCAGGCCGACCACGGTGTGACCGCATCTCTGTGGAACGGCGACGAAGAGATCGGCCTGTCC
The DNA here is from genome assembly GCF_000235425.2 of Pseudofrankia saprophytica. Lineage (NCBI taxonomy): Bacteria > Bacillati > Actinomycetota > Actinomycetes > Frankiales > Frankiaceae > Pseudofrankia > Pseudofrankia saprophytica. Next base: position 5,100,424 of record NZ_KI912266.1, on the reverse strand, counting down.
AGCGAACAGTAAGCGTGTGGACCGCCGTCGAGGCGGCAGGGGGTCAGGGCTCGACGGCCATCCGGACCCCGAAGGCGACCTGTACCAGGCCGGTGACCCGGTCGACCCGGTGGCGGACCGGCCGTCGGCCATCATGCACGCTCGTTCACGCGGGGCCGCGGCACCAGCCGACCGCCGAATATCCCTGCGGCGCGAAGCTGCTGACCTGGGATGCTTTCCAGGTGACCGCGATCCGTTCCGTGGTTTTGGTGGGGCTGTTCTCAGCGAAGGAGCGCGACTACCAGGCCCGGCTCGACGTCCTCGACGCGCGGGTGACGGCGCTGGGAGGAAATGTGCTGGAGCGGTTCGTCCAGCGCCGGGGCGTCTCCGACGGCGGGGTACGGCTGATGACCGCCCCGCTGTCCCGGCGCTTCCTCATCGGCCCGGGGAAACTCGACCAGATCGCGGCGACCTGTTCGAGCAGGAACATCGACGCCGTCATCTTCCTCAATGATCTGAGCGCCCACCAGCGCCGTTGGCTGCCGACCCGACTCGGGCGTCCGGTGCTCACCCAGGCCGACCTCGACCGGTCAGCAGAGAGCCTGACCGGCCCGACCCGATCTCATCCTCATGCAGGTCAGGGGCGCAGCCCTCATCGCCGGCACCGTCGCCGATAGTCAAGGAGGAGCCCCAGGGCTCAGCCCCGGACGCCGACCAGCCACCAGCGGCGAGGAAAGGCGCGACGACGCCTGTCTCTGCTGCCAAGCAGGCACCCGAGGATTGCCCCAGGAACCCGGCCTAGCTCGGGGCATGAAGGACCTAGGCCCCGCGGACCCGAGACACGACGGCGGCCGACAACGCCGTCAGGAGAGGCGCCGACCGCCGCTGACCGGGAGAGACAGGTAGTTCAGGCGAGACGCAGGCGTGACCGACGTCACGCAGGCCTGCTGGCTCGGACTTGAGTAATTTCATGTCCTCGCTCGGACTCCGAAAATCCCACCGGATCATGAATGGCTTGCGCGTGTGGGGTCGTCGAGGCGGGCGCCGAGGCCGTCAGGCAGAACCTCAGCCGAGGCGGAGGCCGGAGTCAGCGTCGAAGACGTGCTCGATGGCTCCCGTCGGGGTGACGAGGAGTGTCTCGCCGCGGGCTGGGTCGACGCGGCGGTCCACCCGGACGACGAACGGCTTGTCGCGGGTGTCGTCGTCTCCCGGCAGCGTGCCGTGCACGTAGGAGTCCGCGCCGAGGTGCTCGACGAGGGTGACCCGCAGCGACAGCGCGTCCGGCGTGTCCGGGGTCGCGACGGCGAAGGACTCGGGGCGAAGCCCGACGATGACGTCTCCGCTCTCCCGGCCCTCCGCGCCCTTCGTCAGCCGGGCTGCGGAACGGACCGATGGCGCCAGGGGGAGAGGCACGCCGCCCAGGTGAACGGACCCGTCGGCGTCGGCGCTGGCGACCCGGCGCAGGTTCATGGCCGGCGATCCGATGAAGCCGGCGACGAAGACGTTGGCGGGCCGGTCGTAGATGGCACGCGGGGTGTCGACCTGCTGCAGCTCGCCGTCGTTCAGCAACGCCACCCGGTGGCCCATGGTCATGGCCTCGGTCTGGTCGTGGGTGACGTACACGGTCGTCGTTCCCAGCCTGGCCTGCAGAGCGGCGATGTTCGCGCGGGTCTCCACCCGCAGCTTCGCGTCGAGGTTGGACAGGGGCTCGTCCATGAGGAAGACCCGCGGCTCGCGCACGATCGCCCGGCCCATCGCGACCCGCTGGCGCTGGCCGCCCGAGAGGGCCTTGGGCTTGCGGTCGAGGTAGGGCACCAGGTCGAGCAGCTTCGCCGCCTCCAGGACCTTCGCCTTGCGTTCCTCCTTGCCAATCCCACCCAACTTCAGCGAGAACGCCATGTTGTCCGCGACCGAGAGGTGCGGGTAGAGCGCGTAGTTCTGGAACACCATCGCGATGTCCCGCTCCCGGGGCGCCCACCGGGTGACGTCGTCGTCGCCGATGCGGATCTCGCCCTCGTCGACGTCCTCCAGGCCGGCGAGCATCCGCAGCGCGGTCGACTTGCCGGACCCGGACGGCCCGACCAGCACCATGAACTCGCCGTCCGCGATGTCCAGGTCCAGAGCCTTCAACGCGGCGGCGGAACTGCCGGCGTACCGGCGGCTCGCGCCTATGTACCTGACCTCGGCCATCAGCGTGACCCTCCCGAGTCTCCCGAGATGACGGACAGTAGATCGAGCACCGTCGCCGTGATCTCGTCGCGAGCCTTCGCCAGGTAGGGCCGCGGGTCGACGAGTTTCGGGTCGCCCGCGAGCGCTCGCCGGACGGCGCCCGTCATGGCGATGTTCAGCGCGGTGCCGATGTTCACCTTGCTGATACCGGCGGTGACGGCGGCGCGCAGCGTCTCGGCCGGCACACCGGACGAGCCGTGTAGCACCAGCGGAACGGACAGCCGCGCGCGGAGCCGTTCGATCAGCGGGATGTCCAGGACGGCGGACCGCGAGGTCATCGCGTGCGAGCTGCCGACGGCGACGGCCAGCGCGTCCACGCCGGTCTCGTCGACGAACCGCCTCGCCTCGTCCGGGTCGGTCCGCACGCCTGGCTCGTGCGCGCTTCGGGGGGAGTCCGGCTTGCCGCCGACGTAGCCGAGCTCCGCCTCCACCCAGAGCCCCGCCGCCTGCGCGGCCGACCGGGCCCGGCTGGTGCGCTCGACGTTCTCCGAGTACGGCAGCGGCCCCCCGTCGTACATCAGGGAGCTGAACCCGGCCGCCGCGGCCTCGGCGGCCAGCCGGTCCTCGGTGACGTGGTCCAGGTGCAGCGCGATGGGAACGTCCGCGAGCCGGGCCACGGCGCCGGCGGCGGCGGCGATCGGGACGACCTGCCCGCCGTGGAACGACACCGCGTTCTGGCTGATCTGAAAGATCACCGGTGTCCCGCGGATCTCGGCGGCGCGCGCGATCGCCTCGGCGTGCTCGAGGGTGATGACGTTGAAGGCGGCGACGCCGCGTCCCCGGGCGGCGGCCGCGGCGACGAGGTCGCCCGTGCTGGCGATGGTCATCGGCCAGTCCGCGTCAGGGGCTCGACGGTCACGCCGACGGACTCCCGCTGGTAGTCGGCGGTGTCGAGCTCGCCGGCCACAGGCGACAGCACCGCGGCCGCGGCGAGCGCGACGCAGTCCGCGAGCAGCGGCCCGAGCGCCGTGCCGGCCCGCAGCCCCCGGGCGAGGCCGGCCACGACCGCGTCGCCGGCACCGGTCGGATTCCCCGTCAGCCGCCGCCGTGGCCTGGCCCGCCACCCGTTCTCGCCCTCGACGGCGACCAGGCCGTCGGCGCCGAACGAGGCCACGACCGTGACCCCCCATCGCCCGGCGACCGCCCGGGCCGTCACGGCCGGATCCGCGGGATCGACCGCGTCACCGACCCCGCGCACGCAGTCGCGCAGCTCGTCGGCGTTCGGCTTGACGACGGTCGGCCCGGCCGCGAGCGCGGCGACCAGCGCGGGCCCGCTGGCGTCGAGCACGACCGGCCGGCCGCCGTCGCGGGCGACCCGGATCAGCTGCGCGAGGCCGTCGACCGGGGCGTCGGCGGGCAGCGTGCCGCTGATCACCACGACGGCTGCGCTCGGGATCAGCTCGGCGGCCCGCGCGAGGAACCGGGACCAGTCGTCCACCCGCGCCGGTTCGTTGAGCAGGGTGACGGTGCCGGTGGCCTCGTCGACGATGGCGACGGTCCGCCGGGTCGCGCTGGCGGTGGGCACCAGCTCATGGGGAATGCGCAGGCGGGTGAGGTCGGCCATCAGCTCGGCGCCGGTGTCGCCGCCGGCGGTGGTGAGCAGCAGGGTGTCCTCGCCGAGTTGGCGCAGGAGCCGGGCGACGTTCGTGGCCTTGCCCCCCGGCCGGCGCGCCGTCTGTTCCACCCGGTTCGTGGCGCCCACCGTCAGGTGCTCGACCCGGTAGGTGACGTCGATCGCCGGGCTCGCCGAGACGCAGAGGATCACGGCGCCGCAACGGCCGGGGACGCGGTACCGGCCGAAGAGGCGACGCTGGCCGGGGAGGTGGCGGTGGCCGGGGACAGGATGACGGAGCGGGTCAGGTTGCGCGGGCGGTCCGGGTCGAGGCCGTGGCGCCGCCCGAGCGCCGCGGCCAGCCGCTGGACCCGGACGAGATCGGCGACCGGGTCGAGGTCGTCGTTGACGATCGTCGCGCCGGTGCCCTCGATGTCGCCGACCAGGCCCGGCACCGGCTCGCCGAAGATCCAGACGACCCGTCCCGGCTCGGCGATGGAGATCGGCCCGTGCCGGTACTCCAGTTGGGGATAGCTCTCCGTCCAGACGCGCGCGGCCTCGCGCATCTTCAGCGCGGCCTCGCTCGCGACGCCGACACCCCACCCGCTGCCGAGGAACGTGAACTGGCTCGCCGTCTCGACCTCCGGGGCGAGGCCGTGCTCGCCGGCCAGGATCCGCGCCGCCTGCACCGCCGCCGCCTCGACGGAGTCACCGAGCGACGCCCGCAGCAGCGTCAGCGCCGTGGTGGCGAAGACGGTCTGCACGACGGAGGTCTCGTCGGCGAAGTCGAGCACGATCGCGGCCTCGGCATCGAGGGCGGCCGGCGAGTCCGCGACGCCGGTGAGGACGGTGACGGGGGCCGCGGCGGTGTCGATCGCCCGCAGCACCTCGGTCGTCGTGCCGGACCGGCTGATGGCGACGACGCGGTCGTAGCGCCGCGCCGCGGGCCACTGCCCGGCGGCGAACGCGTCGGTCTCACCGGCGCCGGCGGACTCCCGTAGCGCGGCGTAGGCGGCGGCCATGAACCAGGAGGTCCCGCATCCGAGGACGGCGACCCGCTCGCCGGGCTGGGGCAGGAGGTCCGCGACCTGGGGGAGGAGCTCGCAGGCCCGCGCCCACGCCCGCGGCTGTCGGGCGATCTCGCGGCCGATGTGTGACGTGGTCTCGGTCATGATGCCCTTCGGTCGTCGACCAGCAGGTCGAGGGTCGGTTGGGCCGCGGTGCCCCCCACGGCGCGGACCGAGCGGGAGCCGGCGACGACGCCGCGCCGCAGGCATTCGGGCAGCGGCAGCGAGCGCAGCCAGGCGTCGAGGAACGCGGCGTTGAAGCTGTCGCCGGCGCCGGTGGCGTCGACCGGGATCGTCGGCACGGCCGGCGCGCTCGCGAGCTCACCGTCGGCACCGACCGCGGACGCGCCCTGGTCGCCGTCCTTGACGACCACGAGCGGGCCGCGGTCGGCGAGGACGCGGCAGGCGGCGATGAGGTCGAGGTCGAGGTGGGCCGCGGCGACGCGTGCGAGCGCGAGTGCCTCGCGGCGGTTCGGCAGCAGCAGGTCGACGTGGGGCAGCAGCGGTTCGACGCCGGCCCAGGTCTGTGCGGGGTCGTCATTGGTGTCCAGTGACGTGGTCACACCGGCCGCCCTGAGCTCGGCGAGCAGCTCGGCGAGCCCCGCGGCCAGTGCCGGCTGCAGGAACAGCGAGCAGACGTGGACGTGCCGCGGGCCGGCGGGCTCCCGCTGCCCGAGCCGCGCGACGGCAGCGCGGACGTCGGCGGCGGTAAGCGTCGAGATGGTCCCCGGCAGCGTGAGGATGGCGCGGTCGGGCCCGGTGGACAGGACGACGGTCAGCCCCGTCGGCTGTCCCGGCCGGACGACGAGGGTGCTCGTGTCGACGCCGGCGTCGGCCAGGGCGCTCGTCATCGTGGCGCCGAAGCTGTCGGCGCCGATCGCCGCGGCGAGCGAGACCGGGCGCCCGAGCCGGGCGAGGCCGTGGGCGGTGATGCCCGCGGAGCCGCCGATGACCAGCGCGGCGGTGTCGAGCAGCTGCTCGGCCTGGCCGAACCGGGGCACGACGTCGCCGCCGAGGACCAGGTCGGGGTTCAGGTCACCCACGACGAGTACGCGCGGGCTGTCCGCACGCTGGGCGGCCACCCGCTCGGCGCCCACGCCGTCCTCGGACATGGCGCCAGTGTGTCGTAAGCCGTTCTTTGTGTCCACAAACGCTCAGAAAAGATGATTGATCCTGTCCCTTTCGCGCGTCGCCGTGCCATGCTCGCCGCGTGACCACCGTCTGCTTCGTCGGCGCCGGCTCGGCCGAGTTCACCCGGCAGCTGCTGCGCGACCTGTTGACCTACGACGACCTCGGGCCGCTGACCCTCGTCATGCACGACGTCGATCCCCGCCGTCTCGAGCTCGCGGAGAACCTGGCGCGCATCGCCGTCGAGCGGCACGGCCGCGACGCCACCACCACCATCCGCGGGTCGCTCGACCGGGCGGCCGCCCTGCACGGCGCCGACTTCGTCATCAACGCGGTCAACATCGGCGGCCACGCCGCGACGCTGACCGACTTCGAGGTCCCGGCCCGGTTCGGCCTGCGCCAGACGATCGCCGACACCCTCGGCCCGGGCGGGGTCTTCCGCGGGCTGCGGACCTTCGGCTTCCTCGACGACCTGGCCACCGACCTGCGCGCCGAGGCGCCCGACGCCTGGCTGCTGAACTACACCAACCCGATGGCGATGAACATCCAGTTCCTCAGCGTTCGCCATCCGGAGCTGAAGGTCCTGGGGCTGTGCCACTCCGTCTACTGGACGGTGCACGACCTGTGCGAGCTGATCGACGTCCCGTTCGACGACGTGTCGTTCCACAGCGCCGGGGTCAACCACCAGGCCTGGGTGCTGCGCTTCGAGCGCGACGGCGTCGACCTCTACCCCGAGCTCGACCGCCGCATCGCCGCGGACCCGCAGCTGCGCCGCCGCGTCCGCGTCGACATGTACCGCCGGCTCGGCTTCTACCCGACCGAGACCAGCGAGCACTCCGCCGAGTACGTCCCCTGGTACCTGCGCGAGCCGGGGGAGATCGAGCGGTTGCGGATCCCGATCGACGACTACGTCGGGATCAGCGCCCGCAACCTGGCCGACGTCGAGGCACTGATGCCCGTGGTGGCGGCCGGCGGGTACGTCGAGCCGGAGGAGGAGGCGGCCGAGTACGCGCCGCAGGTGATCCACAGCATGGTCACCGGGACGGCGCGCACGATCCAGGCGACGGTGCGCAACGACGCGCTCATCGACAACCTGCCGGATGGCGCCGCGGTCGAGGTCCCGTGCCGCGTCGACGCGAACGGCGCGGCCCCGCTGCCGGTCGGCGACCTTCCCGCGCAGTGCGCCGCCCTCAACCGGACGTTCCTGTCCGTGGTCGACCTGACGGTGCGGGCGGCCACCCTGGGCCGGCCGGACCACATCCGGCACGCGCTGATGGCCGACCCCAACACCGCGGCGAGCCTCTCCGTGGAGGAGATCTGGCGCCTGGCCGACGAGCTGGTGGCGGCGCACGGCGAGCGGCTGCCGCAACCGCTACGGGCGCGCCTCGGCGACCCCGGTGGTTCCTAGCGACGGGGTCTAGGCGGTGGGGTCCACCACGTGGACGGTCGGGCCGAGGCGTTCGAGCGCGGCGACCTCCTCGGCGCTGATGCCGGAGTCGGTGACCAGGTCCGAGGCCGCGGCGATGTCGCTGATCTTCGCGAAGCCGCGCTTGCCGATCTTGCTGGAGTCGGCCACGACGATGACGCGCTCGGCCGCCCGCAGCAGGGACTGGTTGGTGTGCGCCTCGACCTCGTGGTGGGTGGTGAACCCGGCGACCGGGTCGACGCCGTCGACGCCCACCACGGCGACGTCGACGTTGATGTTGGACAGGGTCAGGTCGGCCAGCGGGCCGACGAGCTCGTAGGACTCCCCGCGCACGCTGCCGCCGCACACCACGAGCTCGATGTTCGCGCGGACCGCCAGCTCCGAGGCGATGTTGAGCGCGCTCGTCACCACCCGCAGGCCCGGCCGGGACGCGAGCATCCGGGCGACCTCCGTCGTGGTCGAGCCGCCGTTGATGCCCAGCGAGCCGACGTCGTCGGGGAGCAGGCGCGCGACGCACTGCGCGATTGCGCGTTTCGCCTCGTGGCGCTGGCCGCCCCGGTAGCGCATCGGCAGCTCGTAGAGCACGCCCGACGCGACCGCCCCGCCGTGGGTGCGGGTCAGAAGTTGTTGCTCCTCCAGCAGATGCAGGTCGCGGCGGATCGAGGCGCGCGAGAGCTTGAGGTCCCGGGCGAGCTCGTCGACTCCGACCGAGCCGGTCTCGTTGAGCCGCTGGAGGATGATCCCTAAACGGTCTTCGCGGCGCATGCCTGCACGATACGCGCACCTTGCTGCACGTTTGCTCGCACGTCTTGACCCATTTGGGCAGTAAGTGCAACACTGCGCACAATAGTTGATCGATCATGCGCGATTTGCCCGCACGATCGGCCCAGCCGCGTCGACCGAGGAGTGCCGACCATGGCTTCCCGCCCTATAGCCAGTACCTGGATCACGACACGGGGGCGGCGGCTGGGGGCGCTGACAGCGAGCACCCTGCTGGTGGCCGCCACGGTCGCCGCCTGCGGCGGGGGCGGGGGTGGCAGCGGCACCGCCGACGACCCGACGACGATCACCCTGACGCACGGCTACACCGACGCCGAGTCGAAGGCGCTGACGTCGCTCGTCGGCGAGTGGAACACCGAGCACCCGACGACCAAGGTGAAGCTCGAGTTCAACGGCGGGAACGACAACGCGCTGCAGAAGACCGTCGCGGGCTTCACCGCCGGCAACTATCCCGACGTGGCCTACCAGTTCGGCTCGTCGGCCGCCCAGCTGGCCCGGCAGCCGAAGCTGGTGGACCTCACCTCCACGGTGGCGGCGCCCGCCTTCGGCTGGGACGACTTCTACCCGTCCGAGCGCGAGGCCACCACCGTCGACGGGAGGGTCGTCGGGATTCCCGCGCTCGTGGACAACCTGAGCCTGGTCTACAACAAGAAGCTGTTCGAGCAGGCCGGGGTCGCGCCGCCCACGGACTCCTGGACCTGGGAGGACTTCCGCGCTGCGGCGAAGAAGCTCACCGACCCGGCCAGCAAGTCCTACGGCTGGTCCTATGTGAACGACGGCAGCGAGGACACGGTGTGGCGGTACCTCCCGCTGCTCTGGCAGGCCGGCGGCGACCTGCTCACCGAGGACAACAAGGCGCCCGCGTTCGACTCCGCCGCCGGGCTCGCCGCCCTGCAGCAGCTGCGGGACATGGTCGTCACCGACAAGTCCGTGTACCTGGACACCGGCAACCAGAACTACCTCAACCTGTTCAACAGCGGCAAGATTGCGATGCTGTGGACCGGCCCCTGGGACCTGTCCAGCATCACCTCCGACGTCGACTACGGCGTGAGCATCCTGCCGGGCTACCAGGGCAACCACGAGACGATCTCGGGGCCGGACATCTACATGGTCTTCGACCACTCCGGCCCGCGGCACCAGGTCGCGCTCGACTTCATCACCTGGCTCACCTCGGCGAAGGTGCACCTGAAGTTCGCCATCGCGACCGGTGACCTGCCGCTGCGCAAGTCCGAGACCCAGCTTCCCGAGTACCAGACGTTCCTGCAGAAGTACCCGGGCGAGAAGGTCTTCGTCGACAACCTCGACAACGTGGAGCACGTCCGCCCGAACATCCCCTCGTACGCCGAGGTGTCCACCGCGGTGGGGCAGATGGTCCAGTCCGTGCTCCTCGGGCAGGCCGAGCCGCAGGCGGCCCTCGACTCCGCCAAGGGGCAGGTGGCGTCCGCGCTGTCCCGCCACTCGTGAGCTCCGTGAGCTCCGCCGGCGGCGTCGGAAAGCGCGGGTCGCCGGCCACGCGCTCCCGGGTCCCGCGGCGCACGATCCTGCCCGGGCGGCCGCCGCCCGGGCAGGGACGGGCCGAGAAGGGGCCGGCCGAGGCACCCGCGCGCCGGCGGCGGCCGGGGCGCGGGGGGTGGCTGGGCCGGGGAGAGCGGCCGGGGCGCCGAGCGCTCGGCGACGGGCTGGTCGGCTGGGCGATGGTGTCGCCCAGCGTGCTGCTGATCGGCCTGTTCGGGCTGGTCCCGGTCATCTGGTCGTTCGTGTTGTCGTTCCAGAACAACGACCTGCAGACACCGGCGACGTCGGCCGGCTTCGCCAACTATCGTGACCTGGTCCACGACGACGTGTTTCTCGCGGCGGTTCGCCGCACCCTCCTCTATACCGCCGTCTTCGTGCCGGTGACCCTGCTGCTGTCCCTGCTGGCCGCGGCCGCGCTGAACCGGCGGATCCGCGGGATGTCGGTCTACCGGCTGGCGTTCTTCATTCCCGTCGTCACGTCGACGGTGGCGACCGGGGTCGTCTTCACCTGGCTCCTGGACCCGGCGTACGGGCTCATCAACACCCTGCTGGCGAAGGTGGGACTGCCGACGTCGGGATTCTTCGCCTCGCCGCATGCCGCGCTGCTCTCCGTCGTCGCGATGACCGTCTGGGGCTGGGTCGGCTTCGGCACCCTGATCTACCTCGCGGGCCTGCAGGGCGTTCCGGGCGACGTCATCGAGGCCGCCCAGATCGACGGCTGCTCGAAGGCCGGCGCGTTCTGGCGGATCCAGGTGCCGTTGCTGCGGCCGGTCACCGGGTTCCTCGCGGTGTGGCTCACGATCAACGCCCTGCAGTTGTTCGACGAGGTCTACGTGACGACCAGGGGCGGGCCGTTGAACGCGACCAACGTCGTCGTCTACTACCTCTACAAGCAGGCGTTCGAACTCTTCCACGCGGGCTATGCCGCCGCGATGGCCACCGCGCTGTTCCTGATAATCGCGCTGGTGACCTGGGCGCAGACCCGGCTCACCCGGGACGTCTCCGCGGGGGGCCGGTCATGACGGAACCGGTCGTGACGGAACCGGTCATGCTGGAGCCGGTCGTGACCGAACCGGTCGCGCCGGCCGCCGCGCCGCCAGGACGACGCCGGTGGCGCCGGCCTTCGGGCTGGCACCTCGTGCTCATTCCCTCGTCGCTGCTGATGATCGTGCCCCTGCTCTTCATGCTCGGGACGTCGCTCTCGACGCTGGAGGAGACCCGCCGGTTCCCGCCGGGCGTGCCGCACGCGCTGCACTGGGACAACTTCTCGCAGGCCTGGACCGAGGCGCCGTTCGGCCGTTGGCTGCTCAACAGCGCGATCGTGTCGGTGACCTGCGTGGTGACCAACCTGGTTCTGTGCAGCCTCGCCGGCTACGCGTTCGCCCGGCTCCGCTTCCCGGGCAGCCGGCTGGCCTTCGGCGCGATCCTCGCGACGCTGATGGTCCCGTTCCAGATTCTGATGATCCCGACGCTGCTCATCGTCAAGTACCTGGGGATCGTCAACACGCTGCCGGCGCTCATCGTCCCGAACCTGGTGACGCCGTTCGGGATCTACCTGCTGCGGCAGTTCTTCCTGACGCTGCCGGTCGAGCTGGAGGAGGCGGCACTCATCGACGGCGCCAGCCGTCTCCGGATCCTGCGCAGCGTTCTGCTGCCCCTGATGGGGCCGCCGCTGAGCACCGTGGCCGTGCTGACCTTCCTGACGGTCTGGAACGAATTCCTGTGGCCGCTCGTCGTGACGTCCTCATCCGACGTGATGACCGTCCAGATAGGGCTCGCGACCTTCCAGAGCGCCCATTTCACGGACTGGCCGGTGCTCATGGCCGCGACGCTGATGAGCCAGATCCCGGTGATGCTGCTGTTCCTCGCCGGCCAGCGGTACTTCGTCAGCTCGATCGCGAACACGGGAATCAAGTGACCGGCCGGGGCCCGGCGTTCGGATCCCAGTACGGTCCTGGCGATCTTTCGGGTTGGAGCTGGGCGAACGCCGCCGGGAACCGCGCCGGCCATCTTTGCGCTCCGCGGAACGCGGGGACGGCGCGCGTACCGCCTGAGCCCGCGGGCTTGGGCTGTCGGTGGAGGGCGACGCGGGGGAGTGGCTCCCTGTCCTGGCCCGCGGAGGCGGACCGGTAGGGTCCCGTCGAGACGACGGATCGTGAGCGGCCCCGGATGTCATCTGGCCGGCCCGAGCAGAGGAGAGCACTGATGACGGCAGTCGAGGTGCGGGAGGTGACCGAGTCGCTGCGGGCGCTCGGGATTGCCGTCGTCGCCGATGAGCCGGAGGTCGATGAGGACCTTCCGGTCGTCAGCTGGGAGGACGACCTCCAGGGTTTCCTCGAGGCCGCGAAGGACCTTGCGCCGGCCGGGGCCTACGTCGGCCCCCTCACGATCGACGAGGACCTGGTCAGCTCGCTCGAGGATGACGACGATCTGGACGAGTCCGAGCGCGCGTCGCTCAAGAAGATCCTTGACGAGGCGCGAGCGCTGGTTGGCCAGGAGGTCGGATCTCAGGCGATCTTCCTCGCCGATCACATGATGCATGAGTACTACTCGCTGATCCCGGCCGCCCACGACCTGTTCGAGCGCATCGAGCAGTTCGCCGACTCCCTCGCCGACGATGACGACGCCTGCGGCTGCGGCCACGATCACGGCCACGAGGACGTGCATGACCACGCCGGCGGTCGCGTCGAGCTGAAGGTGGTCCCCGCCGAGTAGGCAGGCGGGTCACCATGATCACCAGGTGCGGCGGCCGACCTGGGAGCAGGCCGCGCGCCACGCCGCGTTTCTCGCGGACCTGCGGGCCGTTTCCTTTGACCCTAGGACCCCGGTCACCCAGGAGCGGGTGAGATCGTTGCCTCGTTCGCCGGCTCCGAGGACGAAGACAAGACCCTCCAGGGCGAGGGGTGGCGCTACGACTTCGTCGGTGACGCACTGGTCGTGACCTACCAAGAACGATTCTTGATCCGCGCCGACGATCCGATCCGGCATTCCGGCACGGTCTTTTGAAACGGCCGCGCTTCTCTGGTGCGGCGTCGGCGACAACGAGAACGTCGCCGGTCCTCGCCGACGACCGGAGTGCCTTTCCGCCTGGCTGGTCGCCGTTGACCAGAATTCACGGCTACCTGTCGGTCGGCGGACAGGTGGGTTCCTCACACGCTTTCTCACACGGTGTTTTGTTTCACTGGCCCTCGTCTCGATATCCCAGATCGGGACGGCGGCCGGCCCCGGCGTGTACGCGTGGGTGGTTGGTCTCCTTGATGAATGTCTCGCGAGGAGGCGGAAATGAAGTCTCGATCGGGGGAACCGGAAGCGGTTCCTGGGCCGGGTATGGCCCCGGCCGGACGGGGCGCGGCCTCGCCGGGTGCCCGCCGGCGTGCCTGGGCGGCGGTGGCCGCCGTGGTGAGTACGACGGCGATGTCCCTGGCGCTGACGGCGGCACCGGTGCATGCGGGGCCTCCTGCTCCGACCGTCTATGACCCCACGGGCCTCGCGTGGGGCGACAACTACGAGGGCAAGCTTGGCGACGGGACGGAGGAAGACAGGTCCAGCCCTGTACAGTCCGTCGGCCTGCCTGCCTTGACCGCCGTCTCGGCCGGTCAAGGGTTCGGCGTGGGGCTGGACGTGGACGGAACGGTCTGGACCTGGGGCATCAACTCATGGGGCCAGCTGGGCACCGGGTCGGCGGAATATTCCCGTGCCAAGCCGGCCCAGGTGCCCGGGCTCACCGGCGTCGTTCAGATCGCGACCGGGCGGGCTCACGTCGTGGCACTCCGCGGCGATGGCACCGTGTGGACGTGGGGCTATAACGGCGTCGGGGCGCTCGGCGACGGGCACGCGGGCACCAACAGGTCCTGGCCGGAGCCGGTGCCCCATCTGGATGGTGTCCGGCAGGTCGCCGCGGGCGCGAACCACAGCCTTGTGCTGAAGGACGACGGCACGGTCTGGGGCTTCGGCAAGAGCGGCGATGGCCAGCTTGGTGCCGGTACCACCAGCGAGCCATGGTTCGACAGCCCGGTGGAGATCCATGGCGTCGGCCCCGACGTCGTCCAGATCAGCGGGAGCGAGTTGAGCAGCGCGCTGGTGCGTGGCGACGGCACCGTCTGGGCCTGGGGCAACAACGAGTGCGGCCTGGTGAGACCAGGCACCGACCAGAACCAGGTCTATGCCGATCCGGTGCGGATCCCGCGGGTCGAGAACGTCATCAAGATCACCACTGGGGACGCCAACACTTTGGTCATCTCGTCTCACGACGGCAAGCAGGGCCAGGTGATCGGCTGGGGCTGTAACCAGCACAACGAGCTGGGGTTGCACCACGACGGCTCCATCCCGCGGCCGGTCGAGGGCCTGCCCGCCACCATGACCGAGGTGTCAAACCGCAATTACCACACGGCGGCGCGGTCCTCCGACGGAACCGTGTGGACCTCGGGCTCCAACAGCGACGGTCAGCTGGGTCATGGCCCTGTCGGTGGTTATCCCGTGGGCCCCGCGCAGGTCCCCGGGCTCACGGGCGCCGTCCACGTCTCCGCAGGTATGGACTTCACCCTGGCGGTCGCCCCGCCGATTCTGGAAAAGATAGACCCGGACAAGGGCGGCAAGGGCTGACGAACGGCTGACCCGCCCCTCCGGTCCACCGACCCTGGCGACCGGCCAGTGACCTGGCCGGCAGCGCCGGCCGGACCGCGCCGACCGGCAGCCATTCTCCGGGATCAACCCGCCCGGAGGATGGCCGCCGCGCGTATGGTGCCGCCGCCGCGGACGCCCGCTCATGGCGGCGAGCCCGGCCATCGGGCGACCTCGAAGACCCGGGGCCCGGGCTCGCCGTTACGCGATGGGGAAGACCAGGCAGGTCGTGCTCGCGGTCGCGACGACCCGGCCGGCCCCGTCGCGGACGTCGCCCTCCGCGAAGGCCACCCGTCGCCCCGGCTTGGTGACCCAGCCGTGCGTGATCAGCTCCGCCGGCGTCCCCGGCTCGACCCGCACCGGGCGCAGGTAGTTCACCTTGATCTCGATCGAGGTGTAGCCGACGCCGGCCGGCAGCGTGGAATGCACCGCGCAGGCCGCGGCGGTGTCGAGCAGGGTGCAGACGAGCCCACCGTGCACGACCCCGATCGGGTTGTAGGCGGACTCGTCCGGGACGCACGCGAACCGGACGTCTCCTGGCTCGACGCCCACGGGCCGGAAGCCGAACATCGCGGCGATGGGCGGCGGCGGGACCTCGCCGTTCTGCATCGCGCGCAGGAACTCCAGACCACTCATGGTCGCGGCGCGCGCGGCCGTCGCCAGCGGGTCATGCCAGCTGACGGTCTTGTGCCGTGGCTCTCCCCAGGCGCCGTAGGCCGGCGGCGGGCTCACCGGCCGATCCGGTTCCGGTGCCGGTGGCACCGACTCCGACGAGGGCGACGTGGACGGATCCGCGATCGTCATGGCCGCACCCTACCATCTAGGTTCAATAGGTGAATCTAGGGTGGGTCTGGCGTCGAGAACCCCGCGGTGGCGCCCGATTTCCCTCCGGACCGGGCCTCCAGGGAAATGGCCCTGTCGGGGAATGGACGTCGCCAGGGCGGTAACAAAACAGGATGATTGGTACGTGAGCCGCTGTGGTGCACGGGCAGGTCGAACCAGCGCGGGTCGATGAGTGTCGGGACGATCGCGACGCTGGCGACCATCAGCATGGTGTTCGCCGGAGCGCTGTTCCTCTCGCTCGGCCTCTTCACGCTCCGCCAGATCCTCCAGCGGCTCTGGCTGCGGTTCGCCGGGCACACCGCTCTCGCCACCATCGTCGACTTCGAGGTGATCGAACGCGACAGCGATGACGGCGGCTCGATCTACACCCCGATCGTCGACTACACGACCCGGGCCGGCGAGCAGGTCCGCGCCGCCGCGCTGCGCAGCCCGGACACGTCCTTTCCTGGAATCGGCGCCAAGGTCAGGGTGGTGTACCGACCAGGCGATCCGACCTGGGTGACCAGGACGGACTGGTTCGGCGCGGTCCTGTCAGCGATGTTCCTGCTTCCCGTCTACTTCACGGCCGGCCCGTTCTGCCTCTACTTCGGCATCAGGATGCTCACCGACTGACACCGGCTGGGCTGGTGGCGGGCCGAGTCCGAACGCCACCGAAATGCGGAGATCGCGGTCGGGAGGGACGTGACGACTCCGGCTGCGCTGAATTCTGGGCATCGTTGCGTCGGTGCGTTCTGCCAGGTGGACGGTGGTCTGGCATGAACGAATGGCGGATCGGATCCAGGTCGCGTCGACGACCGGTGAGGCAGCGCGCCGCGACCGGCGGTGGACCGTCAAGCGGTCGATGGCGGTCCCTCGTCCGATGAGTAGATCTTCGGAATCTCAGTTCGACCAGGCGAGCCGCGGGCACGACCGGATCATGAGCGCGGTCGCATCCGGAGGGAACCGGAATCCGGCGGCCCCCGAGACGGGCATTCACGGTCCTTTGAACGTGAGTCGGATCGGTGCGGTGAGTGCCCATAGGTATGCGTGTCCGGTTTAAACAAAACCCTCCGACCGGGGCGGTCGTGCGGTCGAGGCGGAATCAATGTCGGTACTCTGCGCGGGCCGAGACGCCGATGTATCGAGGTGATTGAAACATGCCAGATACTCCCCAGCGCATATCAGTGGACGACCTGGTCGAGGCCGCGCTCCGTGGTGCCATGCGAGCTGTTGAAGCCCGTGCGGGCGCTGTCGTCCCGCATCGGCCACCGATCGTCCTCGGGCTGATCCTGTATCCCGAGGATCTCTTCGGAGAGCAGTACTCCGCTGGTCAGGGCAAGCCGGACAGCGCGGCCCGGAAGGGCTAGTCGGTGCCGAACGAGGACTCGTCCGGCCACCTCGGTGCCATGTTGGAGGGCGAGCTCTATTGCCCCAGTGCTCCGCACGACATGCCCGGTGCCTCCATCTTCGGAGTTGTGGGAGGTTCTACGTCGGCCCCTCGCCTGGCCTATCTCGACGCGCCGGTACCGGTCACACCGGATGTTCTGGCGCTGGCAGCGCCCGCGCGACCCTCCGAGGTCTTCAGGATCGGGGCCCCGTGTGTGCGAGAGAGGTGCCAGAACTTCGATGGGCATCGATGTGACCTCGCGCGCCGGATCGTGGCGGCTGTTCCCGCGGTAGCCGCCTCTCCACCAGCCTGTCGGTTGAGGTTCCGGTGCCGGTGGTGGGCCGAGGTCGGCATCGACTCCTGTACACGCTGCCCGATGGTCGTCACCGAGCAGAGCTCCACGCTTCAGGAGGCGATCTAGCGACCGAGAACCGGCCTTGGACCTAAAACGGGATACCCGGCTCGGCCGGCCCGGTGGTGCCGGCGAATGGAATCGTTCCCGCGGTGGCCGGCGCGACGGGATCGTCCGGGGCCGTTGGCTGTCGTTCTTTCCCGACGGCGTTGGGCTGTGGGGGTTTGATGGAGTGCGTGAGCGTGGCAATAGTCAGGGCACGACTCGCGAATGATCGTCATGTTGCCTGGAAGGGCTTGCGGCTTGACAATGCGGCCCGAGGGACCGCGCACTCCGGGTGCGCGGCGGCGGGATCCCTGAAATATTCGGACCGTTCGATTGGAGACGTCAATGGCGACGGGGACAGTGCAGTCGGGAATTGATCTTCATGAAATGCAGGGTATTGCGCATACGCCGGAGTCCTGGGCGCGCTTCATCATTGCCTCGGCTTTGGAGAGCGCGTCTTCTCAGTCGGGCTTCGGGAATGAGCCCATCAGCATCCCCTGCACGATTCGAGTCGACCCGTCGGCGGTTCCCGCTTCGGCGGAGACCCGTGGAATCGGCATCTGTATCGACATAGCAGGTCACATTGGCTGCGTGGGGCTCTACACTCCCCACTAACGAACTGGGGAATGACTCCGCACCTTCAGGTACCGGCTTCCGGCGCCATGGGACATGGACCGGGCCGCCGTCGTCGGGCCATGGTCGTGAAGACGATGTCGACGCGGGTGAGCACGACGGCTCCCGCGGGCGGCGCACGCGGGCGGTCGCCTCGGCCGGGACACGCGTTCCGGTCGAGGTCGCCGCCTGGGCCCGGTCGGTTGGTGGATGGGGAGTGTCTGGGCCACGACGCGTCGGCTCGGCGGCGTCGGTCGGACTCGGCGATCCACACGGGTGCTGGAATGCTCGGACGTGGTGTCGTCGTGGCCGTGTGGGTGTTGGGGAGGGCGGGTGGCGTTTCGAGGAGTCGGACGGGCCGTGGTGGGTGCACGGGCCGTGGTGGGTGCACTGTCGATCTGGCGCGCTCAACGGGGAGTACTCACGGAGGATGTGGCCGCCCGCCTGACACGCCGTCGGTCGGTCAGCCGCCCGAGCTGAAGGCCGCGTCGAACGCGGCGGACGGCGGGTCGACGGCGAGGCGGCGGACGAACGCCAACGCCTCCGGGGCGCCGGCCAGCCGGTCCATGCCGGCGTCCTCCCATTCGATCGAGATCGGACCGTCGTAGCCGATCGTGTTCAGCATCCGGAACGAGTCGTCCCAGGGGACGTCGCCGCGGCCGGTCGAGACGAAGTCCCAGCCGCGCC
Organism: Pseudofrankia saprophytica; assembly: GCF_000235425.2. Lineage (NCBI taxonomy): Bacteria > Bacillati > Actinomycetota > Actinomycetes > Frankiales > Frankiaceae > Pseudofrankia > Pseudofrankia saprophytica. Next base: position 5,082,223 of record NZ_KI912266.1, on the reverse strand, counting down.
GCGGGTCCGCCCAGGGCAGGTGCGAGCCGAGCCGGCCGTTGCGGCCGTTGCCGACCCGGCGCTTCGCGTCCTTGCAGTCGACGTGGTAGATCCGGTCGCGGAAGTCCCACATGAACCCGACCGGGTCGAGGTCCTGCCAGACGAAATGGCTCGGGTCCCAGTTCAGCCCGAAAGCCGGGCGCCGGCCGATCGCGTCCAGCGCCCGCACCGTCGTCCAGTAGTCGTAGGCGATCTCGCTCGGGTGCACCTCGTGCGCGAACCGCACCCCGGCGGCGTCGAACGCGTCCAGGACGGGGTTCCACCGGTCGGCGAAGTCGCGGTAGCCGGCGTCGACCAGCTCCTGTGACACCGGCGGGAACATCGCCACGTACTTCCACGCCGCCGACCCGGTGAAGCCGACGACGGTGTCCACCCCGAGGCGCGCCGCGGCGTGCGCGGTCGCGACCATCTCCTCGGCGGCCCTGGCCCGCACGCCTTCCGGGTCGCCGTCGCCCCACACCCTGGCGGGCACGATGTCCCGGTGGCGGACGTCGATCGGGTCGTCGCAGACCGCCTGCCCGGTCAGATGGTTGGAGATCGCCCAGACCTTCAGGTCGTTCTTCTCCAGGATGTCCAGCCGGGACCGGACGTAGGCGTCGTCCTCGGCGGCCCGCCGCACGTCCAGATGGTCACCCCAGCAGGCGATCTCCAGCCCGTCGTAGCCCCAGCCGGCGGCCAGCCGGGCGACCTCCTCGAACGGCAGGTCCGCCCACTGGCCGGTGAACAGGGTGACCGGTCGCGCCATGATCTGTCCTCGCCTTCTTCGTGACCTTCGCTCGCGGTCGGTTCTCGACGCGGCCGGTTCCTCGCGCGGTCAGTTCTTCACGCGGTCATGTCTCGACGGGGGTCCAGCACGAGCCGCCCGCGGCGCTGCGGCCTACCGCGTCGAGGACGAGCTGCACCTGCAGGCCGTCGGTGAAGCTCGGCGTCGGCGGCGTGCCGGCGGCGATGGCGGCCACCAGGTCGCGGACCTCGTGGGTGAACGAGTGCTCGTAGCCGAGGGCATGGCCGGGCGGCCACCACGCGTCGAGGTAGGGGTGGCTCGGCTCGGTGACCAGGATGCGGGTGAAGCCCGCGGCCTCGTCGTCCACCCGGCCGTCGTAGAACTCCAGCTCGTTGAGCCGTTCCAGGTCGAAGACCAGCGAGCCCTCGGAGCCGTTCAGCTCGATCCGCAGCCCGTTCTTGCGGCCGAGCGCGAACCGGGACGCCTCGTAGCTGGCGAGCGCCCCGCCGTCGAGCCGGGCCAGGAACAGCGCCGCGTCATCCACGGTCACGGTTCCGGTACCGCCACCGCCCTGCTCACTGTTGCCGCCCGGCTCAGTGACCGACAGCCCGCTGGCAGACAGGCCGGACGCCGCCACCGGCAGCGGCCGCTCCCGCACGAAGGTCTCGGTGAGCGCGCAGACGCCCGTGACCCGCTGGCCGCTGATGAACTGGGTGAGGTCGACGATGTGCGCGCCGATGTCGCCGAGCGCGCCGGACCCGGCCATCTCCCGGCGCAGCCGCCAGGCCAGCGGGAACTCCGGGTCGACCAGCCAGTCCTGCAGGTAGACGGCGCGCACGTGGCGCAGGGTGCCGAGCCGGCCGGCGGCCACCAGCTCGCGGGCGAACGACGCGGCGGGGATCCTCCGGTAGTTGAAGCCGACCGCCGAACGCACCCCCGCCGCCGCCGCCCGCTCGGCGGCGTCCGCCATCGCCCGCGCCTCCTCGACGGTGTTCGCGAGCGGCTTCTCGCACAGCACGTGTTTGCCGGCGGCGAGCGCGGCGAGCGCGATCTCGGCATGGCTGGAGCCGGGGGTGCAGATGTCGACCAGGTCGACGTCGTCGCGGCGCAGCAGTGCCTTCCAGTCGGTCTCGTGGGAGCGCCAGCCCAGCTTCGCGGCCGCGGCCGCGACCTTCTCCTGGTCCCGGCCGCACACCGCGGCGAGGTCGACCTCCAGCGGGAGGTCGAAGAACCGGTTCACCGAGCGCCACGCCTGGGAGTGGGCGGCGCCCATGAAGGCGTAGCCCACCATCCCGACGCCCAGCCGCTGTCGTTCCGTCATTGAGAGATTCTCCAGGTGAGGGACGTCGCTCGGATGCCTCGTCCGGCGGCGCGTCGCGTGTCAGGACGGCGGCGTGCCGTGCAGCTGGACGGCGGCGCGCCGGGCACCAGGGCGGCGGCGCGCCGGGCGTCAGGATGCGAAGCCGAACTTCGTCAGGACGCGAAGCCGAACTTGAGATACCTGTCGACGTTGTCCTTGGTGACCGTCACGGAGGCGAGGGTGATCGACGACGGGACGTCGTTCTCGACCAGGTCCGACAGGGTCTTGCCCTGCGCGACGAGGCGGGCCAGGTTGATCGCCGAGGACGCCATCGTCGGCGGGTAGGTGACGGTGGCCTTGACGACCCCGTCGTCTGCCTTGATCAGGTCCATGACGTCCTTGGACCCGGCGCCGCCGACCAGGAAGAACTCGTCGCGGCCGGCGGAGTCGATCGCGGACAGGACGCCGATGCCCTGGTCGTCGTCGTGGTTCCAGAGGGCGTCGATGCGCGGCGCGGCCTGCAGCAGGTTCGCGGCGGACCGTTCCCCGGACTCGACGGTGAACTCGGCGGGCACCCGCGGGCCGACCTTGAAACCGGCGGTCGCGAGCGCGTCCTTGAAGCCCTGGCTGCGCTGCTGGGTGAGCGGCAGACTGTCGATGCCGGGAATCTCGGCGATGACGGGGTTGCTGACCCCCTTGGCCTTGAGCTGCCCGGCGATGTAGTTGCCGGCGGCGACGCCCATGCCGTAGTTGTCGCCGCCGATCCAGGTCCGGTAGGCCAGCGAGCTGTCGAAGACGCGGTCGAGGTTGATCACCGGGATGTTGGCGATCATCGCCTTGCGGGCCACCTCGGTCAGCGCCTTGCCGTCGTGCGGCAGGATCACCAGCACGTCGACGCCCTCGTTGATGAGGGTCTCCACCTGGCTGATCTGCAGGTTGAGGTCGTTGGTGCCCTCGGTCGCCTTCAGCGTGACGTCGGTGTGCGTGCCGGCCTGGGCGCGGGCGTTGCGGGTGATCGCGCCGATCCAGCCGTGGTCGGCGGCCGGGGCGGAGAACCCGATGGTGATCTGCTTGCCGGCCGCGGCGTTGTCGCCGCCACCGCCGGTCGAGACGTTGGCGGCGTCGCCAGGGTTGTCGTCGTCGTTGCTGGTGCAGCCGGCGAGCGTCGCGACGCCCGCCACGCCTAAGGCCGCGCCGCCGGCGAGAAACCGCCGCCGACCGAGCGATGTGCCGCGCAGTTGTGCCATGTCCTGCTCCTCTGTCCCGTTGTGCGGCTGTTCTGGTGTGCGGCCACTGCGTCTGTGTGGCCACTGCGTCTGTGTGGCCGTCACGTCCGCCTGGACTCCCGGGCCAGCCGTTTCTGCAGGAGCACGGCGGCCACGATGATCAGGCCCTTGGCCAGGGCCTGGGTGGAGGTCGTCAGGTTGTTCAGGGTGAAGATGTTGCTGACCGTGGTGAAGATCAGCACGCCGAGGACCGTGCCGACGATCGTGCCGCGCCCGCCGGAGAGCAGGGTGCCGCCGATGACCACGGCGGCGATCGCGTCCAGCTCGTAGAGCAGGCCATGGGTGGACGTGCCGGACGTCGTCCGCGCCGTGATCATGACGGCGGCGATGCCGCAGCAGAACCCGAGCAGCGTGTAGAGCCACAGGGTCTGGCGCCGCACGTTGATGCCCGCGAGCCGGGCCGCCTCGGGGTTGCCGCCGACCGCGAACGTGCGCCGGCCGAACGTGGTCCGGTTCAGCACCACCCAACCGACCAGCGCGACGAGCGCGAACATGATGACCAGCACCGGGATGCCGCCCGGCTCGGCGCGGAAGAAGTTCCGGAAACCCTGGACCCGCACCACCTGCGTCTGCCGGTTCGAGATCTCCTCGGCGAGGCCGCGGGCCGATGCCAGCATCGCCAGCGTCGCGATGAACGGCACGATCCCGCCGTAGGCGACCAGGATGCCGTTGACCAGTCCGCACACGGCGCCGACCGCGAGCGCCACGAACACCATCACCAGGAACGTCGAGTCGCGGGCCATGTTCTGGGTGGCGAGCGTCGTCGACCAGACCGAGGCGAGCGCGACGATGGCGCCCACGGACAGGTCGATCCCGCCGCCGGCGATGACGAACGTCATGCCGACGCTGACGACGCCGATGACCGACGCCAGCCGCAGGATGGTGAGCGCGTTGTCGGTGCTGCCGAACCGGTCGCCGGCGGTACCCAGCCCGACCGCGCAGATCAGCGCGAGGGCCGCGATCAGGCCGAGGTTCCGGCCGGCGCCCGTGCCGAGCAACCGCCCCAGCGCCGCCCGCCCGGCCGCGCCCGGCGCCCGGCTCGCGTCGCCGGGATCGGTCTTGCGCGTGAGAACGCCGGTGAGGCTCGGGGCGACGGCGGCGTCTGCCTCCACCGCGGCCCGCTCGACCCGTGCCCGCTCATCCGTCGGCGGTGCCGCGACGGGCCCTGCCGCGACGGGCGGTGCCTCGGCTGGCGATGCCGGGGCCGCCGCGGCCGCGGTCGGCGGTTCGAGTGGTTTGGCGGCCGGGGCCTCGGCCGCCGCCGGGTCCGTTGCCGGAGCGTCGGTCAGGCGTGGCTCGTTCACGCGGCGCGTCCCTCCTCCATGACCAGGTCGAGGACCTGGGACTCGCTGATGCCGGTGGCGGCCGCCTCGTGCACGACCCGGCCGGCGGCGACCACCAGCACCCGGTCGGCCAGCCCGATCACCTCGGGCACCTCGCTGGAGACCAGCACCACGGCGACCCCGGACCGGGCCAGCCGGCGGATCAGGGCGTAGATCTCGTCGCGGGCACCCACGTCGACGCCGCGGGTCGGCTCGTCGAGCAGCAGCACCCGGCAGTCCCGCAGCAGCCAGCGGGCCAGCACGACCTTCTGCTGGTTGCCGCCGGACAGGGTGCGCACCGGGCGGGCGACTCCGGCCGGCCGGATGTCGAGCGCGTCGGCCTGCCGGCTCGCGGCCGCCGACTCGTGGCCTTCCCGGGTGAACGGCCCGGCGGCGAACCGGGTCAGCGTGGCGAGCGTGATGTTGCGGTAGACCGGCTCGTCGGGCAGCAGGGCCTGGCTCTTGCGTTCCTCGGGGCACAGCCCGACGCCGGCGGCGACAGCGGCGCCGACCGAGCCCCGGCGCAGCCGTCGGCCTGCCACCCGCACCTCGCCGGTGGCGGCCCGGCGGGCGCCGTAGACCGTCTCGAGGATCTCCGAGCGTCCGGAGCCGACGAGCCCGGCCAGGCCGACGATCTCCCCGGCCCGCACGGCGAACGACACGTCGCGGAACTCGCGCGGGCGGCCGAGGCCGCTGACCCGTAGTACCTCGGGGGCGTCCGGGGCAGGTCCGACCCTGGGTGGGAACGCGTGCTCGATCGCGCGGCCGGTCATCAACCGGATGACGTCCTCGGTCGACGTGGTGCGCGCCGGCAGCCCGCGGGCCACGGTGCGGCCGTCCTTGAGGACGGTCACCCGGTCGCCGATCCGGCGGATCTCGGCGAGGCGGTGCGAGATGTAGACCACGGCGACGCCGTGCGCGGTCAGGTCGCCCACCAGCCGGAACAGGTTGTCGACCTCGTCCGCGTCGAGCACGGCGGACGGCTCGTCCATGATGATCATTCGCGCGTCGTGCGACAGCGCGCGGGCCATGCTCACCACCTGCTTGCCGGCCGCGGACAGCTGGCCGACCTCGCGGCTCACGGGAATCTCGGCGTGGCCCAGCCGGGCGAGCAGCGCCCGGGCGGCGTCGTCCATCGCGCGGCGGCGGGAAAGCCCTGCGCGGGCCAGCTCGTGGCCCAGGAAGATGTTGTCGGCGACCGACAACCCGTCGACCAGGTCGAGCTCCTGGTACATCGTGGCGATGCCGAGCCTGGTCGCGGCGGTCGGCGTCGGCGGGCTGACCTGCTCGCCGCGCCAGCGGATCGTGCCGGCGTCGGGCTGATGCGCCCCGGACAGCACCTTGATCAACGTGGACTTGCCGGCCCCGTTCTGGCCAAGCAGGCAGTGCACCTCGCCGGCGCGGACCTCCAGGTCGACGCCGTCGAGCGCGCGCACACCGGGGAACGTCTTGACGACTCCAGTGACGATGAGGAGTGGATCGGGCGTGTTCGGTAAGGCGGGGGCGCTGTCCACCACTGATCCCATGATCTGTGCCACTTCCGGCCCGACTTTGGCCGGCCTGCAGTCAAGTTAGAGATCCGCCCGAGCCTGGTCAAGAGTTAATCTTCAGAAGTTTCAAAGTCATTGACGAAAGTTTGGCCTGGCGACGCCTCGACCGGAGCGCGAGGACGCGCCGGCACGCGGTGGGCCGGCCCGGCTTCGACGACTCCACCAGCCACCGCGGGCTCCGGCCCCGCCTCGGCCGCCAACTGTGGTCGATGAGTGACACCGGAGACACCGCAATCGACCACAGTTGGTGATCGACGGTTGAACCGTGGTCGATGGGGGTGTCTATGACGGCACGGAAGTACCACGGTTCGAGCCGCCGGCGCGGCGGGGGGCGGGCCCCGCGCGGCGGTGGCGGGGCGGGGCGGGGGAGTGGAGCGGTGGGGAGAGCGGAGCGGGGGCGGGTCAGTCGGGGGAGTAGACCGTGTCGCTGGCCAGGCGGGCGGCGCCGACGATGCCAGCCGCGTCGCCCAGCTCGGTGAGCACCACGGGCAGGTTGCCGGTGGCCAGTGGCAGCGACCGCCGGTACACGACGCCGCGGATCTCGGCCAGCAGCAGATGCCCGAGCCCGGAGACGCCGCCGCCGATGACGACCAGGCCCGGGTTGAAGAACGAGACGAGGCCGGCGAGCACGGTGCCGACCCGCCGGCCGCCGTCGCGGATCAACGCGAGGGCTGCCTGGTCGCCGTGCCGGGCCGCGGTGCCGACGTCGGCGGCGGTCAGCACGCCACCGCCGGCGGCCAGTGCCGCGAGCTCCGGGGAGCGGCCGGACCGGGCGGCCGCGGCCGCGTCCCTGGCCAGCGCGGCGCCGCCGAAGAAGGCCTCCAGGCAGCCGGAGTTCCCGCAGGCGCAGGGCGGCCCGGACTCCTCGGCCTGGATGTGCCCGATGTCGCCGGCGCAGCCGTCGACCCCGCGGTAGAGCCGGCCGTCGACCACGATGCCGCAGCCGATGCCTGTGCCGATCTTGACGAAGAGGAAGTCCCGCGCCGACCGGGCGACACCGGCGTGCAGCTCGCCGAGCGCCATCGCGTTGACGTCGTTGTCGACCAGCACGTGGCAGCCGAGCTCGCGGGCCAGCACGTCGCGCACCGGGTAGCCGTCCCAGCCCGGCATGATCGGCGGGGCGACCGGGACGCCGGTGTGGAAGTTCACCGGCCCGGGCAGCCCGATGCCGAGCCCCGCCGGCCGGGCCAGCTGCTGTTCGGCGAGCAGCTTCCTGGTCAGCTCCAGGACGCGGCCGAGCACGTGCTCCGCGCCGCGGCGCACGTCGAGGTCCTCCTCGCGCTGCACGAGTACCTGCAGCCGACCGTCGGTGATCCCGACCGTCAACGAGGTGGCGCCGACGTCGACCCCGACGAAACGCAGCCGCCCCGCCAGGTCGACCAGGGTGGCACGCCGACCGCCCCGGGACACGCCCGGTCCGATGTCGTCCACCAGGCCCAGCTCGGCGAGCCGGCTCACCTCGGTGGCCACCGTCGTGCGGGACGTGCCGATGCGTTCCGCCAGCTCGACGCGGGAGAGCGGACCGCCGTCGCGGAGGTGGCGCAGGATGCGCGCCTGGGTGGTGTTCTCCGCACCGGCGGCGAGGGTCGAGGCCATGGCGGCTCCTGTCGTGCGGGCCGGCCGATCATATGCGGTCGTCAGGACGCCGTCGGACGGAAGCAGGCGACGACCAGGTTCACCGCCAGGTCTCGGTCCGCCTTCTCCCGGCTGTGAGGGCGATCGGCCGGGCAGAGATGATCATTATCCGGGATGGCTGCGCGGTGACCGCTGGTCGGTGATGATGGTTGGAGGTGATCCCCGTCACTCGGCTGGCGGTGCCGTGTCGACCGGACCGGACCGCGGGTGAGCCCGTCCACGTCCTGAGGTGATCCGCGTGTCCGCTTCCCAGGTACTGGTTCCGGCGTCCGGGCTCGAGTCGATCCGAGCCGTCGCGCCGGCCGCGGCGAGCTGGCTGCGAGCCGGGTGGGACGCGGCCCTGGCCAGGGTCGAGCCGCGGCTGCTCGACCTCGTCCGGGGCCGGGTCGCAGCCGGGCACGGCCTCGCGCCGGCCGCCGGCGCGGCTCCGGCCGGCGCGGTTCCGGCCGGGGAAGCTGCCGCCGATCCGCTCGGCCAGGCGGTCATCGAGTTCACCGACGGGTTCGTCCGCCACGTCGCGACCAGACGGCCCGACCTGGTCGGGGTGCTGCGCGAACGGCTCCGCGGGCGTGGGACCCGTGAACTGGTCGACGCCATGTACGTGTTCGACCAGGCGGCCCGGCTGGTCGTCGGGCATGGCAGGCTGTTCGACCCGGGGGAGTTCGGCGACGTCCCACCCGACGTGGCGCCGCGCGAGCACAAGTCGCTCGCGGCGGCGAACCTCCTGTTCCACGATGCCGCGCTGGGACTGTCGGCGCTGGACCCGGTGACCACCGAGCTGGTCCGGCTGCGGGCGGCCAGCTACCACGACTGCCGCACCTGCCTGTCGTTGCGGTTCGTCGTCGACGGCCTGGTCGTCGTCGACGAGGAGCTGTTTGCCCGGCTGGGCGGCTACGCCGACGACCCGGCGTTCTCGCCGGCGCGGCGGGCGGCGCTGCGCTATGCCGACGCCCACATGACGGGGCCCCGCCAGATCACCCCCGAGCTTCGGGCGGAGCTGCGCACGCATTTCTCCACCGCCCAGCTGGTCGAGCTCTCCCTCGACGTCAGCGCGTGGAACTACCAGAAGACCCTGGTCGCCCTCGACATGGACGCCCCGGCCAGCGGGGACGGTCTCACCGGCATGGTCATCAACGCCGACGGCACGCTCCAGCTCTCGCTCCTCTAGACCCTCAGGTCACCACGTCTAGACCCTCAGGTCACCATGTCGACGGAGGGCACGACGTTCGCGGAAGCGGAGGGTTCGAGCGCGCCGACGTGGGCGGCGGCTCGCCGGGACGGGATCGCGAGCGCGACGGCGGCGGCGGCGAGCGCGACGGCGCAACCGATCAGGAGACCGAGGCGGAAACCGCTCTCCGAGGGCACGGACCGGGTTCCCAGCTGAGTGGTCAGCTGGGAAAGCACCAGGCCGACCACCGCCGCGGCCATCGTGATGCCGATGGAGCGGGACAGGGTGTTGAAACTGGTGGCGGAACCGGTCTCGGAGGGCGGGACCGCGCCCATGATCAGCGCGGGCATCGCGCCGTAGGCGAAGGCGACGCCGACCATGCAGACGCAGGAGACGATCAGCAGGCCCCACGTGGTACCGAGCAGCACCATCGAGGATCCATACCCCACCGCGATGATCAGGCTGCCCGCGATGAGGGTGATCTTGGGTCCGCGCGACGCCGACAGCCTCGCGCCGACGGGCGAGACCAGGAGCATGAGCAGGCCCGAGGGGGCCATCCAGAGGCCGGTGGCCAGCATGGACTGCCCCAGGCCGTAGCCCGTGCTCCGGGAGAGCTGCAACAACTGCGGCAGGATCAGCTGGGAGGCATACAGCGCGAACCCCAGCACGGCCGACGCGAGGTTGGTCATCAGCACCTGGCGCCGAGCCGCGACCCGGAGGTTGACCAGCGGGTCGGTGATGCGCAGCTCCCACCAGCCCCAGACGGTGAACGTCACCAACGACGCCGCGAACAGACCGAGCGTGGTCCCGCTCGCCCATCCCCAGTCCGCGCCCTTGGACACGCCCAGCAACAGGCAGATCAGCCCGATCCCGATCCCGATCCCGCCGGCGGCGTCGAAGTGGCCCTGACTCCTCGCGGGCGTCACGGGAACCGCCAGCCAGATCAGCGCGCCGACCGCCGCGCTGAGCCCGGCGGCGGTCCAGAACAGCGTGTGCCAGCCGAAGTGCTGGGCCATCAGCGCGGAGAACGGCAGGCCGAGCGCGCCGCCGATGCCGAGGGAGGAGCTGACCAGCGCGATCGCCGACCCCAGCCGCTGCGGCGGGACCAGCTCCCGCAGCGCGCTGATCCCGACGGGGACCACGCCCAGGCCGACGCCCTGCAGCGCCCGTCCGATGACCAGCGGGACCAGGGACCCGGCCAGCGCACAGATCACCGAACCGACCAGGAGCGCCCCAGTACACGTCAGAAGCAGGCGGCGGTTGCCGTGCAGGTCGCTCAGCCGGCCGATCGCCGAGATGGCGGCCGAGCCGGCGAGCAGCGTGGCGGTCACCACCCACGACGCGTTGACGGCGCTGGTGTGCAGCAGCTGGGGCAGCTCGCCGATGAGTGGCACTACCAGGGTCTGCATGAGCGTGGCCACGATGCCGCCCGCGGCCAGTACGGCCACGATCAAGCCCGGGCGGGTGGCCGGCGCGGAGCCGTGCACGGGCACCTCGTTACCTCGTCCCTGTCGCTGTCCTGGTCGCTGGCACGGTTCGATTTGCGCGATACAAACTGTTTGTATAGTGCAAACTCCATGTAGGGCGCACGCGACGTGGTAGACACGGGTCGGGTAGGCCGCGAGGAGGAGCGTGATGGACCGGCCCACGCACCTGATCGAGTACGAGGGCATGCTGCTCGGCCGGTACGCCCACCTGACCGCGCGTGGGGGGCACCGGCCTGGCGGTCTCGAGCGCAGCGCCTACATCCTGCTCAGCCGGATCCGCGTGCAGGGCCCGATGTCGCTCGGGCAGCTCAGCGAGGCGTTCGGGCTGGACGTCTCCACGCTGCATCGCCAGACCGCCGCCATGCGCGCCGAGGGCCTGGTCGACCGCATCCCCGATCCCGACGGTGGGATGGCCAGGAAGTTCCGGATCACCGACGAGGGCGCCCGCCGCCTCGACGAGCAGCGCGCCGACATCATCGCCGGCATCGACGACGTCCTGGCGGACTGGACGGCCGACGAGGTCGCCGCCTTCGCGGAGTTCCTGCGACGTTTCAACGCCGGCATCGAACGCCGCAGCGGACGGCCGTGGCCGCGCCCGGCGGACGTCGCGCGCTAGGCCGAGTTCACGTCGCACGCCAGGTCGAGCTCCCAGACGGTCGAGCTCGCACACAGGGTCGAGCTCACGCAGAGGCTCGAGATCACGTAGAGGGCCGAGCTCACGCAGAGTCGGGGCGCACGCAAGGTCGAAGTCACGCAGGGTCGAGCCGTCCGGCGGGCGGCAGATAGCGATGCGCGGTTTGTCCGCCGCCCAGCGGGGGCAGCGTCTGGGGGGATCATCCAGCGACTCATTCCGCGGAGGAACGGTGACGGTGAAAAGCGCGTCGCGACCCGGCGCCCCACTGGCCGAAGGCCGCGGTCAGGCCCAGAAGGCCAAACACAGCAAGGCGGTGACCGCGACGGCCCGGCTTGGGCTCGCCTCGCGCGGACTGGTCTACCTGCTGATCGGCATACTCGCCGTGCAGGTCGCCGCGGGACACAGCGGCGAGAAGACGAACCGCGAGGGCGCGCTTCGCCAGATCGCCGACAAGCCGTTCGGCACCGCCGTGCTGGTCATCCTGATCATCGGCTTCTTCGGTTACGCGGCGTGGCGGCTGCTGGACGCCGCTGTTGGGCACACGGACGAGAACGACGGCAAGAAGCGGGCCGCCAAGCGGGCCACGTCCGCCGTCCGCGGCGCGATCTACCTCGCCATCGCGGGCAGCACCATCAAGTTCCTCACCTCGGGGCACGGCGGCTCCGGCGAGCCGGCCCCCTACACCGCCCGGGTCATGGGCCACACCGGTGGGCGCTGGCTCGTCGGCCTGGTGGGCATCGTGGTGATCGGCGTCGGCGTCGGCATGATCTGGCGTGGCGTGACCACCAAGTTCGAGAAGAAGCTGCGCACCGGCGAGATGAAGCCGGGGGTCAAGAAGCTGACCGTCGGCACCGGGCGAGCCGGCTACGTCGCCAGGGGCGTCGTGTTCGGCCTGGCGGGCTTCTTCGTGACGAAGGCCGCGGTGGACTTCGACCCGAACGAGGCGAAGGGGCTGGACGGCACCCTGAAGTCGATCGCCGGGCACGCCTACGGTCCCTGGCTGCTCGGGATCTGCGCGGTCGGGTTGGCGCTGTTCGGCGCCTACTCCTTCTTCGAGGCCCGTTACCGGAAGCTCTAAGGACCGCGGCGAACGCAGCCGCGAAGCCGCCGCCCGACGTCCCTCGCCGGACGGGCCCTCGCCCGGCGGGCCGCGGCGGGCACGCCGCCCTCAGGGCAGCGGGACGACGTAGGAATCGACGCGGGCTATGTACCCGTCGCGGAACGTGAACAGGTCGTTGAAGGCGAACCGAAACGGGCCGTGCTCGACGGTGGCGCCGCGGCCCTCGCCGGTGGTGATGACGACCGGGCCGTCCTCGAGGACACGCTGGACGTCGAGCGCGGGGCTGCCGGTGAACGCCGGATTCTCGATCTCGCCGTCGAACTCGGTCTTGCCGTGGGTGGTCCGGTGGCCGTGGATGACCCACTCGACGTCGTCGGTGAGGGTCGCGAGGATGCGCGCGTGGTCGCCCACGCGGAATCCGTCGAAGTACTCGGCGACGGCGTCGCGCTGGGTCGTCGGTGTCATGGCGTTCTCCGTCCTGGTGCGGGCTGGTGGCGCCGCAGGTGCGCGGCGAGGGCGTCGAGGATCGAGGCGAGTCCGCCGGCCGCCTGGGCTGTCCGTAGCTCACGGGGAAGCCGGCGCTGGTGGACGGTGAGGTCCGTGCCGTCGCCGGCGGGGCGCACGCTGACGGTGGTGCGCAGACCTGTGACGGGCTCGTCGAACACGAGCTCGCGCGGCGCGGCGATGCTCACGTAGACGAACCGGAGCCGGCGGGTGGCGCCGTCGGGCGCGCGGGTGTCGAGCGTGAACTCTCCGCCGGGACGCAGGTCGACGGTGACGGACTCCGGGGGCACGGTGGCGTGCGAGCCGCCCCAGAACGCCGCGATGCTCGCCGGTGAGGTGAAGGCGGCCCAGACGCGTTCGGGTTCGGCCGGGAGGTGGCGTTTGGCGATCAGTTCGTCGCCGCGGAGCTCCGCGCTGGCGGTCAACGGCCCGCTCCGCCCTCGGTGAGGTGCTGTTCGAGGGCGTCGAGCCGGTCGTCCCAGGCGCGGCGCTGCTCGTCGATCCACGTGCCGAGCAGCGACAGCTGGTCGACTCTCAGTCGGCAGTGGCGTCTGGTGCCCTCGCGTCGCTGCTCGACCAGGCCGCTGCGCCGCAGGACGCCGACATGGTGGGAGATCGCCTGCGGGGTCAGGTCGAACGGTTCGGCGAGCTCTCCGACCGTGGCGTCACCGCTCGCGAGACGAGTCACCAAGGCGCGACGGATGGGGTCGCCGAGGGCGGCGAAGGCCAGGTCGAGTTCTGGGCCGGACGCCAGGGGCGGAGAGGGCATGGCCACACCCTAATGCAAACGTTCGCTTTCGCAAGCCATCGTTTGTGGATGTGGGCCTCCGTCGGCTCCCGCGAGGCTGTGCCGCCGATGTACTAGGCCGGTAGGAGACGGGTTCGGAACAGGTCGAGAACCTGGTCGAGCGCCGCCCGGGTGGGCTGGCCCGGCTCGTCGATGAGGTGCTCGGTGAGGACGGAGTGCGGCTTCATCGTCGCCTCGGGGTTGGCGGCGCGGTCGGCCAGCTCGATGGCGACGAAGGCGTCACCCAGCTGCTCCCGGAGGAACCGGAAGCGCTCACCAGGGGAGAAGGCGTCGCCCTGGAAACGGAGGCCAAGCACCTGCAGGCTCTCCGCCGCGCACCGTCCCTTGACTACCTCCAGGTCGGCGGCGGAACAGTCGATGGACCCCTTCTTGGCCTTGGAGAAGGGAAACGGCAAGGACGGCTCCGCGAGCACAGGAGCGATCAGGCTGGGGTGCGTCGCCATCGCCAGCGCGAACCCGCCCGTGAAGCACATGCCGATGGCGCCGACACCAGGCCCGCCACAGCGCGCGTGTTCGTCCGCGGCCAGCGCGCGTAGCCAGGAGACGACAGGTGACGTCCGGCTCGTCGCCCAGATGGTGAATTCCCGGCTGACGCAGGCTGGAACAAGCGACGACAGCGTGTACCGCACGGAGCCCAACCTGCCGGCCGCGAATGGGTCCTTGCCGGGGACGCCGAACAGGTGCGGCATCACCGCGGTACAGCCGATGCCGACGACCTGGCGGGCGAATGCGGCCACCTTCGGCGTGATACCCGGCATCTCGGCGATCACGATCACGGCCGGGCCCGTGCCGGCCCGGTACACGGTCCTGGACTTGCCGTCATGGGTGAAGGTAGTCGCCTCGAAATCGGCGAGGCTGTCGTCGGCCATGGCGGGAGTCAACCAGATCGCCCTGGCGAGAACACCCCGCCACTCACCTGGGCCGTGGAGCCATGGCGCCAGGGAATGACCCTGACCGGCGCCGGCGCGTGCAGCTCGACGTCGGTTGGCCACGATCCGACGGTCCAGCGGCCAGGGTGGCGGGGCCGGTGCCGCTACTGGTCGAGCCGGTGGCCGCACCAGCGGTTGCGGTTCGCCGGGTTGGCGTCCTCGCTCGGCACGACCTGGTAGCCGGTTCCCGCCGCGTTGACCTGCATGAACGTGTAGCAGAGGGCGACCTGCCCGAAGTCCCTGGTCATGTCGACGGGGGCGGGCAGCAATCCGCCGCCGTCATAGGTGCTGGCGCGCAGGGCGTCGATGAACTCGGCGCGGGTCGGGCAGTCGCCGGCTCTCTGGAGGCCGTCGAGGAAGAGATCGGTGAGGATATAGGTGATGAAGGCGAGCTCCTGGTCGGGCGGTTGGAGCTCGGGTGCGAAGCTGCTCATTGCGCGGAGGTATTTCTGGTGGGCCGGTCCGCCGATCTCGAAAGGGACGTAGTTGAGGGCGGCGGTCAGGCCCGCCACCGTGCCGCCGTACCGCTGGATCAGCGACGTGTCGTATCCGTTGGGAGAAAGAACGACCTTCACCGGCGCGCCGGCCTGGTGCATGCCCCGCACCAACCGGGCGAGATCGTCGCTGCCCAGCGCCGAGGCGACCACGTCGACCTGGGCCGTGGCCAGCCGCCGGCCGAAATCCACGGGGTCGGTGAGCATCGGCTTGAAGACGAAGGGGCCGGGCGCGATGGGGATGCCGGCCGCCGCGAAACTGCTGATGATTTTCGCGGCGAGATCGTTCGAGGCGGAGGTGACGTCGGTCTGGATCATGGCCGCCCGGGTGACGCCCTGGGCCTTCGCGAATTCACCGAACGTGGTGACGGAGGGCCCGTTGGCGAACGGGTATGCGAAGGTGAACATGTTCCGGTAGCGGGGGTCCGACCAAAAGGCCTCGGCGGGTATTCCGGTCACGGGGATGCCGCGCTTCTGCAAGTAGTCGGCGCCGCCGGAGGCGCTGACGGTCGCCTCGACGAGCCCGAAGACGCTCTCTGGCCCGACGAGCTCGCGCACGGCCTCGAGGTTCTGGCTCGCGTCGCCGGCGTCGTCCTTCCAGGTGTAGACCAGCTCGCGGCCGTGTATTCCGCCGTCGGCGTTCGCCTGCTCGAGGCGGACGTGGAATCCGCTCCTCGCGGCGGACAGGGGCCCCGCGACGATGCCGCTGTCGGGATAGACGAGGCCCAGCCGTATCTCGTGGGCGCCGTAGCCGGGGGTGTCGCACGCCGCCATACTGGGGCGGCCGCTCGCGCCGCCTGGTGTCGAGCAGCCGGCGGCCATGGCCGTGGCCAGCGCCGCGGCGAGCAGCGCCGTCGGGCGTGGAACGCCATGTCCGAACACGACCCGGGCACCCGGGCGGGGTCCGGCGGCCAGGAAGGCGGGGAAGGGGGACTGTGTACTCGGCCGACGACTGCGTCCCGGTAGCCAGCGAAACCAGCCACGGGATGCCTGGCGGCAGTGCGGCGATCGTGGCATGTCATCCCCTCGCGCGGGTCGGGGACGACCATCTCTTTCCGGCGAGGCCATATAAGCCGGGTGAGCGACACGACCGGTATAGAGCCCACGGGCGGAGTCGTGCGTGACCATTCTGGCGAGGCAAGATGGGCCTCCAAGTCAGATCTGACGGGAGTCCTGCCTCCGGCCGCGTGTGAAGGGTGGCGGGCCGGCGGTAGCGGAGAATAGCCGCAGCGGAAACGTCGAGGTCTCGGCTGGCAGCGCTATCGGCGCTTGGCAGTCATTCTTTCCGCGTCGGATCGTGGGCGGTCGGCGGAGCCGCCGGAATTTCAACCGGACTCCGCTGTGGGGATCCTGAGCCCCACGGGACGCCGGTGCCCGAGGAGCGCACCGATGCATAACTGAAGTCGATGCGGGAAGTCTTGCGTCAAACTCCAGGGTCTCGCGCCGTCGTGGATGCTTTGGTCAGGACGGTCGTGAGCCAGTTCGTCAGCCGCCGAACGCGACCGCCGTCGCCACCACCGTCGCGGTCGCCAGCACCGCCACGGTCACCGTCGCGGTCGCCGTCCCCACCGTCGTAGCCACCGCGGTCGTCGGCGTGCCCCTCGGCGTCGGCGCCGTTCCACGCCGGGACGTACACGGTCACATGCGTGCTCCGTCCGGACCTGACGGGGACGCTGCGTCTGGACCCCTGACCACGGCCTCCCTCAGTCGGCGTTCAGTCAGCGCAGCCCCGTGAAGTGATGATGCACTAATCGTCAACTAACCGGTGGTGTACTCGGGCCTCACGACTTAGATCAAGGGAGCCGAAGAGCATGCCGCAGCCAACCGTCGTCCTCGTTCACGGCGCCTTCGCCGACGCGTCCAGCTTCGCCCGGGTGATTCCCGAGCTGCTCGCCGACGGCCTCAGGGTGGTGGCACCCGCCGTGCCGAACCGTTCGCTCATCGGCGACGCCGAGTACATCGGGTCGGTCCTCGCGGCCATCGACGGCCCCGTCGTCCTCGTCGGCCACTCGTACGGCTGCGCGGTCGCCACCGTGGCCGGTGCCGCCGAGAACGTGAAGGCCCTGGTCTATCTCGCCGGCTTCGTCCTGGAGGAAGGCGAGGCGCTGGGCGAGCTCCAGGGCCGCTTCCCCGACTCCGACCTGGCCCAGGCGCTGGTCGCGACGCCCTTCCCGGGCGGCGTCGACCTCTCGGTCGACGTCGAGAAGTTCCCGGCGGTCTTCGCCCACGACGTCGACCCGGCCGTCACCGCGGTGCTCGCCGTGTCACAGCGGCCGTTGTCCGCGGCGGCGTTCGGCGACAAGGCGCCCGCCGCCGCCTGGCACACCAGGCCGGCATGGGGTCTCGTGGCCACCTCGGACCGCGCCATCAATCCGGAGGTCGAGCGCTTCGGCTACCAGCGCGCGGGGGCCGACACCATCGAGGTGGACTCGTCACACCTGGTGATGTTCTCCCAGCCGACCGTCGTGGCCGATCTGATCAGGACGGCTGTCAAGTCAGTGTCCGCCTGAGCCGGAAGCCCACGGCCGCCGTCACCACGGCCGCTGGCTGGCCACATACCGAGCGGCCCGCGGGGTCCGAGTGAAACGAGACGGTCTGTTGAGTCCGGAGAACGAGACCCCGCGGGATGATTTTCCGGTTCGCGCGCGCGACCTGCTGCGCAAACGCGCGGTGTGGGTGCTGCCGCTGATCCTGGCCTCGGTGGTCGTCGCGGCGATGACCGCGCTGTACCTCGGGTCAGCGGTGGACCCGGTGGCCCATGTGCGCGGCCTGCCGGTCGAGGTGGTGAACAGCGACCGCGGGGCCACTCTGGGGACGGAACACCTCGACATCGGCAGGCAGATCGAGACCGGTCTGCGGGCGAGCCCCGCGCTGTCCGACCGGCTGCGCCTGGAGCTCGTGACCATGCCCGCGGCCGAACGAGCCATGAACCGCGGGCGCGCCTACGCGACGGTCGTGATCCCGCCTGACTTCACCGCCTCGCTCCTGGCGAAGGCTGGTCTGCCGACCGCTGGTCTGCCGACGGCCGGGGCGACGGGCGGCGGGGCAGTCCAGCTGCTGACCAACCCGCGGGCCGGCACGCTGGGGGCGAGCCTGGCCACCGGCATCCTGCAGCCCGCGCTCGCCGCGGCCTCGCGGGCGACCAGCGACCAGCTCACGGCGGGTGCCGGCACGGGTCCCCAGGACGCCGCGACGACGGCGTTCCTGGCCAACCCGGTGACGGTCACGACCAGCCAGTTCCACCCCCCGCCCGCGAGCAGCGCGCTGGGCCTGAGCGCCTTCTACCTGGCCCTGCTGACCCTCATGTGCGGGTTCCTGACCGGCACCGTCCTGCACGGCACGGTGGACGCGGCCCTCGGCTACGGCACCTCCGAGGTCGGCCCCCGGTGGACCCAGCTCCAACCAACGGCGATCAGCCGGTGGCGGACCTTGCTGATCAAGTGGGCGATGGCCGCGGTCCTGACCGCCGTGGTGACCGGCCTGATGATCGCGGTGGCGGCCGGTGCCGTGGGCATGGACGCTCCGCATCCGCTGCTGTTGTGGCTGTACGCGTGGCTGAGCGCGGCCAGCGTCGCCGCCGGGACGATCGTGCTCTTCGCCGTGCTCGGCACTCCCGGGCAGCTCGTCGCCCTCCTGTTGTTCGTCTACGCGGGCCTGGCCTCGGCCGGTGGGACCGTGCCCATCGAGGCACTACCCGGCTTCTTCCGGCTGCTCAGCGAGGCCGAGCCGCTGCGGCAGATCCTCGCCGGTGACCGGGCCATCCTGTACTTCGGCGCCCAGGCCGACGCGGGCCTGACCCGCGGCGTCGCGGCGGCCTCGATCGGCCTGCTCTGCTGGCTCGCCGTGGGCACCCTGATCGTCCGCTGGTACGACCGCCGGGCGATGCACCGGATGACTCCGGAGCTCCTGACGTACGTCGGCCGCGCCGTCCAGGACTACAGGTCCCAGGGACGGGCCGAATGAGACGTCAGCGGGATCGCTGCCCGAGAAATGGACGGACAGGAGTCAAGGGTCGAAGCGCCGGGCCAGTCCGCGGCCCGGCCACAGCATGCCCAAGGATGTCGCCGTGGATTTCGCGCTGATCCTGGCCAGTCTGCCTTTCGCCCTCGGCATCGTCATGTTTGGTCTGGGCCTCGGCCTGGCCCTGGACGACTTCCGGCGGGTCGGCCGGCATCCGAGGGCGGTCGTGGTCGCGCTGCTCTGCCAGGTGGTGCTGCTGCCGGCGATCTGCTTCGGCGTGGTGCTCGCCTTCCGGCTTTCGCCGGAGCTGGCGGTCGGGTTGATACTGGTCGCGGCCTCGCCGGGCGGCCCGACAGCCAACCTGTTCAGCCACCTGTTCGGCGGGAACGTCGCGCTGAACATCACGCTCACCGCGACCAACTCGGTGCTGGTGGTGGTCACCCTGCCGATCGTGGTCAACCTCTCGGCCGGGTACTTCCTGGCCGACGAGGCCGCGCTCGGGCTGCAGTTCGGCAAGATCATGCAGGTCTTCGCGATCGTGCTCGTCCCGGTCGCGATCGGGATGCTCGTACGCGCGTGGGCGCCGCGGGTGGCGCGGTGGCTCAACCGCCCCGTCCGGGTGCTGTCGGTCGTGGTCCTCCTCGGGGTCATCTCCGCCGTGCTGTTCGCCCAGCGGGCGAACCTCGCCGATCAATTCCTTTCGGTCGGCCTGGCTGTGCTGGCTTTCAACGTCGTGAGCCTGCTGATCGGCTACGGTGTGCCGCGCCTGGCCGGCGTCGACTACCGCGCGGCCGTCGCGGCCGGGTTCGAGATCGGCATCCACAACACCGCGCTCGCCATCACGGTCGCGCTGAGCCCAGCGCTGTTGGACAGTGCCGAGATGGCCGTCTCGGGCGTGGTGTACGGCATCGTCATGTTCTTCACGGCGGCCGGGTTCGGCTGGTTGGTCACCCGTCGAGCCCGGTTGAGCCCAGCTGAGCCCGTCCCGGTAGCTGCCCGTCAAAGCTCGGCGAGGAATCTCTCGGCTCGGCGGGCGAACAGGTAGCACTCGCGTTCGTCGGATCGCTTCCGGGCCTTTTCGGCGGCGGCTCGTACGACGCCCACGGGTCCGCCGCGGGCGTGGAGCAGGCGTGCGTGCAGCAGCAGGACAAGTCCTTCGGCGTAGCGTTGGCCATAGGACTCGAGGGCCCGGTCCGCTCGGTCGAGGGCGACGCCCGCCTCGTCCGGCCTGCCGGCGGCCAACCACATCTCGGCGATCAGTGCGTGGTGATACGCGACGCCCCACCGCGGCGGGTCGACCAGCGTCCCGGTGAGGAGCCGTTCGGCCTCCGCCGCGGTACGGGCCGGGTCGTCGCCGGTGAGGGCACGGGCCCAGTACCAGTTCAGCCGTACGTAGTGTTCCTGCTGGGCGGCGGCGCGGCCCGTGCCCACGGCCATCCACCGCTCGATCGTGCGCGTCACCCAGCCCGCGTCGCCGGCCATCGAAGCGATGATGGTGATGTAGTACGCCCAGGTCGCGACGGCGTACGGGTCCTCGGGGCCGTTCCACTTGTTGATCAGGGTTCCCGCCGTCTCGACGTCACCGTGGAGCGCGGTCACGACGGCCAGCCAGCCGGGCCACTCACCCGAGACGTCACGCCTGATCGGGGTCTCGCTGTGCGACGAGACAACCCCGTCGAGAAGGGCGGGATCGTTGCCACTGAAGCACCGGTATGCCTCGCCGATGTTGCCACTGTCCCACTGATGCAGGCCCCAGGCCTGCCGGCCGTACACCCGGACGACCGGATCGCGGGACGCCTCCCCCTGCTCGGACAGCCGGCGGACCAGACGTTCGCGGTCCCACTCCAGGAAGGTGTAGGCCCCGAACAGCCGAGCGAAGAGGAGGCCGGCGGCCTCGACCTCCTGACCGAGTTGGCGAGCCAGGTGTTCCGCGCGCTCCAGCAGATCGAATGTCGTGCCGCCGAACCCGGCCTGCCGGCGCGGGGCGACGGCGAGGAGCGAGAGGGCGGAGAGCTCGAGTTCCGGGAGTCCGGCGGTTCGCGCGATCTGGGCGGCCAGTTCAAGGTGCTGATCGGCGGCCGCGACCGCGAGCTTGGTCGCGGCGCGGCGGCCGGCGCGCTTCAGCGCCTCCACGGTGCGAACCGGGTCGGCGAGAGGGCCGGCGGCCCGCAGGTGGTACGCGAGGCGTTCGGTGATCGACTCGTCGTCGGTCTGGCTTTCGTCGAGTGCGTCCGCGATGCGCAGATGCAGCCGGACAGCCTGCTGATGCGCCGTCGTCTCGGTGACCGACTCTCGGACTATGTCGTGCGCGAAGCGCCACGAGAACGGGTCCTCGGGCCCCGATTCGAGCAGGCCGAGCGCACGCAGCGGTTCGAGGCGTTCGAGGCACTCCGCGACGTCGATGCCGGCGGCGCGGGCGAGCAGGCCGAGGTCGAGCTCACGGCCGATGAGCGCGGCGACCCGCAGCAGGTCACGACCGCCGTCGTCGAGGCCCACCATCCGATCGCGGACGACGTCTCGCACCGTGGACGGCACCCCGGCGCGAGTCGATGCGTCGACGTCGCCGAACGCGCCGCGGTCGATGAGCAGCCGCGAAAGCTCGCGGGCGAAGAAAGGATTGCCGGCGCTACGAACGTGGATGTTGCGGGCGACGTCGACGCCAGGTTCGTGGCCAGCCTCGCGACGGATGAGTTCGGCCACGTCGGTCAGGCCGAGCGGGCCGAGCCGGATCCTGCGATGGCTGGCCAGGCGGCTGGCGGCCGCCAGTACTCGCGAGAGTTCGGAGCCGGGGCTGGGCGCGCGGTCGCGTAGGGCGCCGATGATCGCGGTGCCAGCGGGTAGGCGGCCCATCACGTGGCCGAACAGCTGGAGCGAGGCGGCATCAGCCCACTGAAGATCGTCCACGACGAGCAGCATCGGCCGTTCTGAGGATGCCTGCGCAATGACGGTGACGACCTGCTCGAACAGACGGAACTGGGCGCGGCCGCCGGAAACCGGCGGCCCGGCATCGTCGTGTCGAGATTCGAGGAGACTACCGAGGCCGCCAGCCAGCGACTTCTCGCGCGCCGAAGGGGGCAGGCTGTCGAGGACGACCGGGAGCGCCTGCTCCCATAGCCACATCGATGGTGTTCCGACGCCTTCCAGGCAGGAAGCCCAGACGACGAGCGCGCCACGCTGGTCCGCCTCGAGCGCGGCCTCCTCCAGCAGGCGCGTTTTGCCCACCCCCGGTTCGCCTTCGATGATGCCGAGCCCGGTGCGGCCGGCGAGCGCGTTCTCGATGGCGCGGCGCAGCACGCCGAGCTCTTCCTCCCGGCCGACCAGGCCGGTTGCCCGCCTCGCCGATACGCGTTCGCCCTCGCTCTCCGTACTCTCCGTACTCGCCGCCGCGGTCGGCCTCGGGGCCTGCGCCAGTACTTGCAGGTGCGCGGCCCGCAGCGCCGGTCCAGGGTCGATGCCGAGCTCCTCGGCGAGGCGGTCGCGGACCGCCTGAAACGCTGACAGCGCCTCCGCCTGCCGCCCCGCGGCGCCGAGGGCGGTGACGAGGCTGGCCTGTACGGGTTCGTGGAACAGCGCCATCGACGCGGCCAGCCGCAACGGCGGGATTACTCGCGCCGGTTGGTGCAACGCCACGGCCAGTTCGGCGGCTGCCACGCAGCCGGCATGGAACTCGTCGTCGAGGGCGGCGAGGACCGGAGGGGCGGTCGATCCGTGGAAGACCCCATCCCCCGCGGGACCATGCCAGAGGCCGAGCGCTTCGACGTAGTGGTCGAGCGCCGCTTCGCGAGCTTCCTCGGCGGGAGCGGCCCGGGCTCTTGCGAGGAGCTCCCGGAACGTGACGAGGTCCAGCGTGCCGGGGCCGGCGACGAACACGTACCCGTTGCCGCGGCGGTGCAGGTAGCTACCAGCCTCCCGGGTGGGGAGCGCGGGTTCGAGCACCCGCCGCAATGCCCCGATGTACTTGTGGATGACGTTGAGCGCGCTGGCGGGGACGTCATCGGGCCAGATCAGGTCGATGAGTTCTCTCGTGCTCACCGGACGGCCCACGTGAGCCAGGAGCAGCGCCAACAGCTGCGCCTGTTGGCGGGGGCCGGCGTCCAGTTCGGCGCCGTCACGCCACACCCGCAACGGACCGAGAATCTGAAGGCGCACCGAACCGGTACCGGCGGGCGGATCTCCGCCGTCGGGCCGAACAGGATTGGCTCGCCCAGCCACGTCTGTCGACTCCCGGAAGAACATGACGGCTCTGTCCGCTTGCGACCTCCGTCGAACCGCGGCGCGCTGATTCTAGCCGAGCTGGGGCGGCCCTGTTGTGGGGAGCCGGCGGCGCAGCGCGGCGGCGACCTCGTCGAGGCGTGCCCCGCGGGAGGCCTTGACGAGCACGACCTCGCCAGCGGCGAGGTCGCCACACAGCCATGCGACGGCCGCGTCGTTGTCGGCCAGCGTCACCGCCCGCTCTCCCGCGCCGTCGGCGATCGGTCGGGCCGCCTCGCCTACCGCGACCACCACGTCGGCGCGGTAGGCGGCGTACTCCCCGACGGCGCGGTGCTCGGCCACGGTGGCGGCGCCGAGCTCGCGCATCTCGCCGAGGACGGCGATGCGGCGTCTGCCCTCGATCGCCGCCAGCGCGTCCAGGGCGGCGCGAGTCGAGTCGGGGTTGGCGTTGTAGGAGTCGTCGAGCAGCGTCGCGCCGCCGGCGAGGTCGCACAGCTGCATGCGCCACTTCGACAGCGAGGCGGTGGCCAGCGCCGCCGCGGTCACGTCGAGGGGTACGCCGGCTGCCAGCCCCGCCGCCGCGGCAGCCGACGCGTTGAGCGCCAGATGGCCGCCGACGAGCGGCAGCATGACGGGAACCGAGGCGCCGGCGGTCCGCAGCGTGAAGGACGGCCGGCCGAGCCGGTCCAGCACCAGGTCGAGCACCCGTACGTCGGCGTGCGCCACCCGGCCGAAGGTCAGCACCGGACCGTCGGTGAGCGAGCGCATCGCGACCACCCGAGGATCGTCGGCGTTGAGGATGGCGGTGCCGCCGGGGGCCAGCCCCGCCACCAGCTCGCCCTTGGCCGCAGCGATGGCCTCGCGTGACCCGAACTCACCGAGGTGGGCCTGGCCGGCGTTGAGGACGACGGCGATGTCGGGCGCGGCCAGGCCCGTGAGTTCGGCGATGTCGCCGATGTGGCGGGCGCCCATCTCAAGGACGAGGAACCGGGTCGCCGCGTCCGCGCGCAGCATGGTGAGCGGCACGCCGAGCTCGTTGTTGAGCGAGCCGATCGTGGCGATCGTCGGCGCGACGCTCGAAAGCACGGCCGCCAGCAGGTCCTTGGTGCTGGTCTTGCCCTGGGAGCCGGTCAGCCCGACAACGGTCAACCCGTCGCGCAGCCGGGCCACGACGTGGGCGGCGAGCGCCTGCAGCGCGGCCTGGACGTCCTCGACGACGACGGTGGGCAGCGGCGTCGGCCGGGAGCCGAGCACGGCCACCGCGCCGGCCCGGCCGGCCTGGCCGGCATAGTCGTGGCCGTCGACGTGCTCGCCGGCGAAGGCGACGAACAGGCCGCCCGGCTCGGCCAGCCGGCCGTCGAGCACGGCCGGCGCGGTCACGGTCACGTCGCCGTCGCCGTCGCCGTCGCCGTCGAGCGTCCCGCCGACGATCGCGACGATCTCGTCGAGGCTGACCGGGATCATGCCTGGGCGGGGCTGGGGCAGGCCGGCGGGAGCAGGCCGCGCGGGCCGCGGCTGACGGTGACTGGTTCGCTGTAGGTCGAGACACGCATGCTCCCGCATGTTGCTGACCGGCGCATATCGTCGGCATATTGAAAAACGCATACGTGCTGGCTACACCGCGCCGCCTTGACTACCGGCATGACCCACAGCGAGCCAGCACGAACAGCGGCCCGCCGCGCCCGACCGCCGGCGCCCTCGTCCCCCTCGTCGTCCTCGGCCGCCCCGGGAACGGGAATCACCATCTATGGGTGCGGGCAGGACGAGGCCATTTTGTTCCGGGAGCTGGCGCCTCGCTTCGGCATCATACCGACCATCGCGGAGGCCGCGGTATCCGAAGCGAACATTGAACTGGCGTTCGGAAACCGATGCGTCAGCGTCGGCCACAAGAATCGGATCGATAACTCGATCGTTCGTGCTCTGGGCCGGGCCGGCGTGGAGTACATCTCGACGCGAAGCGTCGGATGTGACCATATCGACGTGGAATACGCGGAGAGCGTCGGCGTCACTGTCGGAAACATCGCCTACTCGCCGGACAGCGTCGCTGACTACACGCTGATGCTGATGCTGATGGCGGTTCGAGATGCGAAGTCCATGCTCCGCCGCGTGGATAACCATGACTACAGGCTGAATGATGTACGCGGGAGGGAGCTGCGCGACCTGACGATCGGAGTGGTCGGAACGGGGCGCATCGGCGCGGCGGTCATCGACAGGCTGGCGGGCTTTGCGTGCCGAATACTCGCCCATGACAGCCGTCCGAAGGCCTTTGCCCACCACGTTTCCCTCACAGAATTGCTGCGGCAGAGCGACATCGTCACGCTCCATACTCCACTCAACGCGGGCACATACCATATCCTGGACCGTCGGCGTATCGGCCAGATGAAGTACGGCGCATTCATCATCAATACTGGGCGCGGCTCACTTCTCGATACGGAGGCCCTCGTCGAGGCATTGGAGAGTGGCAGGCTGGGCGGCGCGGCTTTGGACGTCCTCGAGGGAGAGGAGGGAATATTCTACGCCGACTGCCGGAACAAACCCGCTGAAAGCAGGTCGCTGTCGCGGCTGCAACGCCTGCCGAACGTGCTGATCAGTCCCCACACCGCCTATTACACGGACCATGCCCTGAGTGACATCGTTGAAAACAGTCTCATCAATTGCCTCGAGTTCGAGAAGGGGAAGGGGAAGTCGGCATGGATAGGCTGAGGGTCGGGATCATCTTCGGGGGTTGTTCCGAGGAGCACTCCATCTCCGTCAAATCCGCGCAGGAGATCGCGAAGAACATCGATGTCGAAAAGTATGAGCCTTTCTATGTCGGGATCACGAGGAGCGGCGCCTGGAAACTATGTGACGGCCCCGGCGCGGCCTGGGAGGACGGTGGTTGCCGTCCGGCCGTCCTGTCGCCGGACCGAAGCGTACACGGCTTGCTCGTCCTGGAGCAGGACGGATACGAGATGATCCGTCTGGACGTGGTGTTTCCCGTTCTGCATGGCAAGCTTGGCGAGGACGGCGCGATGCAGGGACTGTTGGAGCTCTCCGGCATTCCTTACGCGGGCTGCGACGTCCAGAGCTCTGCTCTGTGCATGGACAAATCCCTTGCCTACATCGTCGCCGGAAACGCGGGAATTGCTACCCCGAACTACCGGGCCGTCGCGGCGGACGAGAAGGTCGATCCCGACGGGTTCACCTATCCCATCTTCGTGAAGCCGGCCCGTTCGGGTTCGTCCTTCGGCGTCAGCAAGGTATCTCGAAAAGAAGACCTGCCGAGCGCCGTGGAGGCCGCGAGACGGTACGACTCGAAGGTGTTGATCGAAGAGGCTGTCGTCGGCAGCGAGGTGGGATGCGCGATCCTGGGGGAACGATTCGGACTGGTCGCGGGCGAGGTGGACCGGATCTCGCTGTCTCATGGTTTCTTCAGAATCCATCAGGAGAGTGCGCCCGAGACCGGCTCCGAAAACTCGACAGCAATCGTGCCCGCCGACATCTCGGCGGAGTCCCGCGCGCTCGTCCAGGAGACAGCAAAGGCAATATATCGCGCCCTGGGCTGTAGGGGACTCGCGCGGGTGGACATGTTCCTGACGGAAGACGGAACCGTGGTGCTCAACGAGGTCAACACTCTGCCTGGCATGACCTCATACAGCCGGTACCCGAGAATGATGGCCGCCGCGGGGCTGCCACTCGCAGAATTGATCGATCGGATCGTGTCGCTGACCCTGCACGGAAAAAGGCGATGAAGAACGACTTCGTCTTCGTGGACGAGTTCGTGCCCGGAGTACGCTGGGATGCCAAGTACGCCACCTGGGACAATTTTACCGGCAAACCGGTGGACGGATATCAGGCAAATCGGATCGTCGGTACGAGGGCTCTGTGCGCGGCCCTGGAGAGAGCGGGAGAAAAGGCCGCAGCCTCCGGTTTCGGCCTTCTTCTCTGGGATGGTTATCGCCCGCAACGCGCCGTAGACTGCTTCCTGCGCTGGTCAGAACAGCCGGAGGATGGCCGGACGAAGCCGAGACACTATCCGAACATCGACAGGCCCGAGATGTTCGAAAAGGGATACGTGGCCGCCAGGTCGGGCCACAGCCGGGGCGGCACGGTTGACCTGACGCTCTATCACCTGGCTACCGGCGAGCTTGCCGACATGGGCGGCCGCCACGATCTGATGGATCCGGTCTCACATCACGGCGCAAGAGAGATCACGCCAGTCGAGGCAAGGAACCGTCAGCACCTGTGTTCCATCATGAAGGCCTGTGGATTTGATTCGTACGATCACGAATGGTGGCACTACACGCTGAGGCACGAACCTTACCCAAACACCTATTTTGATTTTCCCATCACGTAGTCGAGCGGGCCGGGGAGTCAGAGTCGGAGAGAATGCCAGGGCTCCATTCCCATGAGGACCTCGGGGCCGTGGCGGTTCCGCTGATCGTCAGCTGTCAGTGTGCGGTGGCGCGACGGGTAGTCGCACCGTGACGCAAAGGCCTCCAGCGTCCCGGGGGGTGAGGGTGATGGTTCCGCCGTGCGCCTGGGCGATGCTCTTGACGATTGCCAGGCCGAGGCCGACCCCCGCGTGGTCGGTGCGGGTACGCCCGGTGCCGCGTTGAAACGGCTCGACAAGCGTGGAAGTCACTTGTGGGGAGAGCTTCTGGCCGGTGTTCTCGACAGTGAGCACCACCGTCGTCGAGTGAACGCTGGTGGTGACCCACACGGTGCCCTGCTCAGGCAGATTGTGGACGATCGCGTTGTGCACAAGGTTCGTGGTCATCTGCAGCAGGAGCGGATATGAGCCGAGGGTGGCGGCCAGATCGCCAGAGGTCTCGATGGCGACGCCATGTTTTTCCGCGAGCGGGAGAAGCGTTTCCGTCGCTTCTTCCGCTGTCAGGGACAGGTCGACGTGTTCTCGGGCGAAGGATCGCTGGTTGGCGCGGCTGAGCAGGAGCAGTGCCTCGGTGAGGTGGATTGCCCGGGTATTGACCAAATGTAGGCGGTCGACGAGTTCGCCGGCATCGCGGTTCGGATCGTTGCGGGCCACGTCGAGCAGGGTCTGCATGATCGCCAGTGGGGTGCGCAGTTCGTGGGAGGCGTTGGCCGCGAATCTCTGCTGTTCGGCGTCGTGTGCTTCGAGCCGCGCGAGCATGGCGTCGAAGGCGTCGGCGAGTTCGCGGAACTCATCCCTGCGGCCTTCCAGTTGGATCCGGTGGGAGAGCGATCCGTTCGCGGCCAGGCGGGTCGCGTTGGTGATGCGCGTCAGGGGCGCGAGCATGCTGCCGGCGAGGATCCACCCTCCCAGCAGACTGAACAGCAGCAGGAACTCCAGCATTGCGGTTGCCTTCGGGACGAAGGCTCGAAGCAGGTCGGAGCGGTCGGGTATGAACATCGAGGTGCCGGGTCGCGATCCCAGCTCGGGAGGTGCTGTGTAGATCCTCTCGGGTACGTAACGCAGCAGGAACACCCACACGACCGCGAGCAGCAAGGTACCCGCCAGCATGAGGAAGCCGGCGTAGCTGAGGGTGAGTTTGAGGCGAACGCTCAAACCGCGCGATCTATTCACGGTCCCCTCCATCACGCCCGGTGTCCGGTGCCGGTGCTGTGTCGATGCGGTATCCGACGCCGGGCACGGTGGCGATGATCCAGGGTTCGCCGAGCCGTTTACGCAGGGCCGAGACCGTGATGCGTACGGCGTTGGTGAACGGGTCGACATTCTCATCCCATGCCCGTTCCAGCAGCTCTTCGGTGCCAATGACACCACCATCGGCGGCGACGAGAACTTCGAGCACGGCGAACTGCTTCCTGGTCAGCGCGACATATCGACCATTCCGGTGGACCTCGCGGCGAAACGGGTCCAGACGCAGACCTGCGAGCTCCCGCACGGGCGGCCTGATATGCGCACGCCTGCGGTCGAGTGCCCTGAGCCTGAGCACGAGCTCTCGCAGCTCGAACGGCTTGGTGAGGTAGTCGTCGGCTCCGAGCTCGAACCCGGAGGCCTTGTCGTCAAGCCGGTCGGCAGCGGTGAGCATCAGGATCGGCATGCCGCTACCGGAAGCGACGATGCTTTCGGCGATCTCGTCACCGGAAGGCCCGGGAATGTCGCGATCGAGGACGGCGATGTCGTAGGCGTTGATGCTCAAAAGGTTCAGAGCGGTGTCACCGTCACCGGCGATGTCGGCCGCGATCGCTTCCAGGCGCAGCCCATCGCGAATGGCCTCTGCCATATAGGGTTCGTCTTCGACGACCAACACACGCATGCTGCGATGCTACGAGCCGGCGCGTATCGCCGGCATACCGAAAATCACGTATGCGCTGACACCGCCGCGCCGGGCGCCGACCACCGGGCCGCCGCCGCGCCCGATGGAGTTCCGGAGCCGCGCCTAGCCGATGGGGGTCAGCCGGACAGGGATGCCGTTGAGGACGGCGTTGCCGGACAGCGGGTCGACCTGGGAGGCGTCCGTGAGGACGTTCGTGTTCACGCCGGGGTGTTCGGCGGCGACCGTCATCCGGGTACCGGCCTGGCCGTGGCCCCAGCCGTGGGGCAGGCAGACGACGCCGGCCATCACCTCGTCGCTCACCTCGACCTGGACATCCAGGGTGCCCGCGGCGGACGCCAGCCTGGACCGGCCGCCGTCCTGGACGCCGTGGCGGGCCGCGTCGTCCGGGTGCACGAGCAGGGTGCAGCGCTCTCGGCCCTTGACCATCGCCGGGACGTTGTGCAGCCAGCTGTTGTTGGTCCGCGGGTGGCGCCGGCCGATCAGCACCAGGCCGGTGTCCGCGCCCACGTCCGCGCTGGCGGCGCCGTCGGTGGCGCTGGCGGCGAGGGTGGCGCGCAGCCGGGGCACGTCCGCCACGATCGGCTCCGGGGCGAGCTCGACCTTCCCGCTGACCGTGCGCAGCATCGCCGGGATCCGCGAGGTGAGCGGCCCGAGGTCCACTCCGTGCGGGTTGGCCAGCAGCCGGGCGAGGCGCATCCCGTCCGGCCGGGCACCGAAGCCGTCACCGAAGTGGCCGGTGCGCAGCGCGACGTCCAGCAGGCGTTCCGGGGCGGTCTCGCCGTCGACGAGCGCGCGCAGCTCCGCCGGGTCGCGGCCGGCGACCGGTGAACCCGGCTCGGCGACCGCGCGGCGCAGCGCCTCGTCGAGCAGCGAGTCGTGGACGGTCGACACGTCGGCGTCGGCCGGCTGGCCGAGCGCGATCAGTGTCAGCCGGGCCAGGAGGTCGTGCTCGGCCATCCCGTCAGGCTCGGGCGGCAGGACCGGTGGCGAGTAGCTGGCCACGGTGCGCACGGCCAGTGCCCCGAACATGAAGTCGTAGTGCCCGACGCGGGCTGGGTCGGTGGGTGGCAGCACGACGTCGGCGTGGCGCGACGTCTCGTTCAGGTACGGGTCGACGCTCACCATGAAGTCGAGCGTGCCGAGCGCCGCAGCCAGCCGCCGCGCGTCCGGGGTGGACAGCGCGGGGTTTCCGGCCACGGTCACCAGCGCTCGCAGCCGGCCGTCGCCGGGTGTGTCGATCTCCTCGGCCAGCGCCGCGACGGGGAGCTCTCCCATCACCTCGGGCAGGCCGCGGACCCGGGTGTGCCAACGCCCGGTGCGCCACCCGCGGCCGCCGGCGTGCCCATCGGGACGCGGCCGGTCGGCGCGGCCGTGGGCACCGCGGCCGAACATCGCCCCGCCGGCGGCGTCAAGGTTGCCGGTCAGCGCGTTCACGACGATCGTGAGCCAGCTCGTCAGCCCGCCGAACGCGACCGTCGTCGTCCCCATCCGGCCGTAGACGGCGGCGCGCGGTGCCGCGGCGAGCTCCCGCGCGATCCGCCGGGTCGTCTCGGCCGGCACCCCGCAGGCCGCCGCGACCGCCTCCGGGGTGAACGGCTCGGCCAGTTCGACGACGCGCTCCACCCCGGTGAGGTGCTCCGCGACCGCGCCGAGGGTGACCTGGTCCGTCACGGCGAGGTGGTTGACGAGCGCGAACAGCCACAGCGCGTCCGTGCCCGGCCGGATCGGCAGGTGCTCGTCGGCGAGGGCGGCCGTGCGCGTCCGCCGCGGGTCGACGACGACGACCCTGCCGCCGCGGGTCCGGATCGCGGCGAGCCGGCCGGGGAAGTCGGGGGCGGTGCACAGGCTGCCGTTCGAGACGGCCGGGTTCGCGCCGAGCATCAGCAGGTAGTCGGTGCGGTCCAGGTCGGGCACCGGGATCAGCGACGGATGCCCGAAGACGTGGCCGCAGGCGGCGTGCATCGGCATCTGGTCGACCGTCGCGGCGGTGAACAGTGAGCGGCTGCCCAACGCGCCGAGGAACGCCGGAACGTGCTGGGCGCCGGACATCGTGTGTGCGTTCGGGTTGCCGAGGTACACGCCGACGGCGTCGCGGCCATGCGCGTCGAGGACCCGGCGCAGGCCGGCCAGCACAACGTCGAACGCCTCATCCCAGCCGACCTCGCGCCAGCCGGCCTCGCCGTGCCGGCCGCGGCTGGCGCCGGCCGCGGCGGCGCGGACGAGCGGACGACGCAGCCGGTCGGGGTCGTTCAGGAGCTGGGGCAGCGCGGCGCCCTTCGGACAGAGGTAGCCACGGCTGAACACGTGCGCCGCGTCGCCGCGCGCGCCGACGACCCGGCCGCCCGCCACCCGCAGCTCCAGCCCGCAGGTCGCCTCGCACAGCGGACAGGTGCGCAGCGCGGTCGTCCCTAACCCAGGAGTCATACCGGGCAGGGTCGCACATCTGATCGGCACCGGCCCGGATCCGCCCGGGTTTCCCCGGGCGGCCTCGCCGCGGGGGAGCTGCCTGCTCGCCGACCCCGTTGACGAGATTCATCATGACGATTATGGTGACCTGCGTCATACGAACCTGGTCTCCGGGAGGGCTGGTCGGCTGTGGCCAACAAGGCAGACGACCCTGTCGAGGGTGTCGAGAAGCCCGCTCGTGTCCAGAGCGGCTGTCCGGTCGTCCACTTAGACGTGTCGCCCGCCCTCGAGGCGGGCAGCTACTGGCGCAAGGCCGACGAGCTTCGGGAGGCGGGCCAGGCGTTCTTCAACACCATGGCCCAGGGCTACTGGATGTTCACCCGGTATGACGAGGTCCGGGAGATCTACCAGCACCCCGAGATCTTCTCCAGCGAGTCGATCACGCCGTGGGAGCCGGAACCGGTGTACCGGTTCGTGCCCACCCAGATCGACCCGCCGGAGCACAGCAAGTACCGCCAGCTCCTGAGCCGCTGGTTCGCGCCGGCCGCGGTCAACGAGGCCGGCCCGGCGGCAGAGGCGATCTGCCGACGCCTGGTCGCCCAGATCGCGCCGAGCGGCGGGTGTGACTTCGTGGCCGAGTTCGCGATGCGGTTCCCCACCGAGGTGTTCCTGACCGTTATCGGTCTGCCAGCCTCCGACGCCGACCTGTTCGTGCCGTGGGTCGAGGATTTCTTCCGCGGGTTCGGTGGCGACCTCGCCCAGCAGGAGGCCATGGCCCGGGCGCTGGACGGCATGCGTCAGTACTGGGTCGACGCGCTGGACGAAAGGCGCGACGAGCCGGTGCCGCGGGAGGGTGACCTCGCCTCACACCTGCTGCACGCCACGCTGGACGGCGAGCCCATCGGTGACGCCCTGATACTCGACATTCTGACCGTGCTCGTGCTCGCCGGGCTCGACACCACCCGGGCGGAGCTCGGCTACCTGTTCCGGCACCTCGCCACCAATCCCGACGACCGGCGCCGGCTCATCGCCGAGCCCGAGCTGATTTCGTCCGCGGTCGAGGAGACGCTGCGGTTCTACACCATCATCTTCGGCGACGGGCGCAAGGTGGCTCGTGACATCGAGTTCCACGGCTGCCCGCTGCGCAAGGGCGACATGGTGTACGGGCTTGTCTCCGGCGCCAACCGGGACCCCAGGGTCTACGACCGGGCGGACGAGTTCGTGCTGGGTCGCACGGCCAACAACCATCTCGGTTTCGCGGCCGGACCGCATCGCTGCCTGGGCGCGCATCTGGCCCGCCGGGTGATGAAGATCGCCGTCGAAGAATGGCTGAAGGTCATCCCCGACTTCCGGGTGGCCACCGACGCGCCGCTGCTCGAACGCGGTGGCGGCTCCATGATGACCCTGCTCACTCTCCCGCTTGCCTGGGAGGTCACCTCGTGAAGATCACTGTTCTTGGCGACCGCTGCACCGGTCACGGGCGCTGTTACAGCATTGCGCCGGACTTCCTCGACTACGACGACGAAGGTTACGTCACGATCCGTGATCAGATCGTCGGTGTGCCGGCTGATCAGGTAGCGGCGTCTCGGGATGCGGCGAGGACCTGCCCCGAACAGGCCATCGAGCTCCTGGAGGACTGAGCGCCGGCGCGGTCGAGCTCGTCGCCAGAAGATAGCGGAGAGTGAGCAGGAGACCAGATTTGGACGCGGCACATCCGAGCGGTGAGCTCGAGGACTTCCGGCGGCGTGCGCGGAGCTGGCTCGCCGAACACGCGGTGTCACAGGACGATCCCGGCCGGCGGGATGCCGGCGCCGGGCAGGGGTCCGACGACGTCTCGGTCTTTCACAACCTGTCCTTCGCCCAGGAGCAGGCACTGATCGAGCGCGTGGCGGCCTGGCAGCGGCAGAAGTTCGACGCGGGGTTCGGCGCGCTCGGCTGGCCGCCCGAGCACGGCGGTGCGGGGCTGGGTCCCGAGTTCGTCGAGGCGTTCGCGGCCGAGGAGGAGCGCTACGACATCCCGGCGCCGCACGAGCTGGTGTCCGTGACCGTCAGTCTGATCGCCCCGACGATTCGCCTGGTCGGTACGCCCGAACAACGCGATCTGCTGATGCGGACCTTCCTGCGGTGCGACAGCCTGTGCTGCCAGCTCTTCTCGGAACCGGGGGCGGGGTCCGACCTGGCGGCTCTGGCGACCAGGGCGGTCCGGGACGGCGACGAGTGGGTGGTGGGCGGCCAGAAGGTGTGGAGCTCGGGGGCACAGTTCGCCGAGTGGGGAATGCTGCTGACGAGAACCGATCCGGACGTCCCCAAACATGCCGGCATCACCGCGTTCCTGCTGCGGCTCGACTCACCCGGTGTGACCGTCCGGCCGCTGCGTCAGATGTCCGGCGGCACGTCGTTCAACGAGGTGTTCCTCGATGACGTGCGCATTCCCGACTCGCTTCGGCTGGGCGAGGTGGGGGCGGGCTGGAAGGCCGCTCTCACGACACTCGGCTTCGAGCGTGAGGGCTCCGGCGGGGGTCATCCCCGGGTGGGCGGCGGATGGCGGGAGCTGGCCCCGCTGGCCCGCGCACTGGGCCGCCTCGACGACCCCCTCGTGCGCCAGCGGCTGGCTGACGTCTACATCAGCGAACGCCTTGCCGAGGTGGCGGCGCTGCGTGAAGCCCACGACCGGCGAGCCGGCCGGCCGCCCGGGCCGGAAGGCTCGTTCCGCAAGCTGCACTGGGTGACGGGTATGGCGCTCGCGTCGCGGGCGGCGGAACTGCTGCTCGGGCCGCGCCTGGCGGCCGACACCGGCGAATGGGGGACCTTCGCCTGGACCAGCCACGTTCTCGGCGCGCCCGGTTACCGGATAGCGGGTGGATCGGACGAGATCCAGCGCAACATCATTGCCGAACGGATCCTCGGGCTGCCGGGTGACGTGCGGGTCGACCGGGACCGGCCATGGCGTGAGATCCCCCGCTGAGCTGGGCTCCGCACCCCCTGGCCCGGGGCATCCGCATGGCTTCGTCCGGGCCCGGCGGGCCATTGCCGCTGTCATTGGGTCTTTTCCATGCCCGACCGATGCACCAACCGGAGGTACTCGATATGCCGTTCGCAGACCTCGACGGAGTCAGGCTTTTCTACTCCGACGACGGCGACGGGGAGACGCCCCTGTTACTGGTGCACGGTCTGGGTGCGGACTCCCACGACTGGATGTTCAACATCCCGGCGCTGTCAGCGTCCCACCGGGTCGTCGCCGTCGACCTCCGAGGGCACGGGCACACGACAGTTCCGACCTCGGGCTATGCCGTCGACAACTACGTCACGGATCTCGTCCATCTGCTGGATCATCTCGACATCGACCGGGTGGTCGCCGTCGGCCATTCGCTCGGCGGCACGATCGTGGCGCACCTGGCCGTCGAGCATCCCGACCGAGTCCTCGGTGTGGTCGAGGTGGACCCAGCCTACGGGTACGACCCTGCCTGGCCCGCAGCATTCCAAGAGGTCGCGGACGCCATCGACGAGCAGGGTTCCGCGGCCGCCGTGCCCGGCCTCGCGGCCTTCTGGACGGCCGAGACTCCGCCGGCCCTGCGCTGCTGGCACGCACGCCAGGTTCTGACCGTCCCCCCGCACGTGCTGGCCGACTCGATGCGGCAGTGGGGCCTGCGGCACCCCGCGACCGTCCTGAGCGACGAGGCGAGAACCTGGCTCGCCCGCAGGCCTGTTCCTGTGCTGGCGATCTACGCCGACCCGGCGCGAGTCGTCTGGGAGGAAAAAACCTTCACCACGGCGAACAGCCGCGCGATCGCCTATCCGGGCGCGGGGCACTGGTTGCACCAGGAGCGTCCGGAGGCATTCAACGAACTCCTCCTCACCTGGCTCGACAGCGTACGGCGCTAAGTCAGCAGGAGCGACCCGAAAGAACGCCTGTCACCGAGAAAGACGTTCGAGCAACCGTAGGAGGCAAGGCGGCATGGCCTGGGACTTCGAGACGGATCCGGAATATGCGCGCGAGCTGGACTGGGCCGAGGAGTTCGTCCGTGAGGAGGTCGAACCGCTCGACTTCGTCATCGAGCACGCCTGGGACGTGCGTGACCCGGTACGGGCGAAGCTGATCCCGCCGCTGCAGGACCAGGTCCGGGAACGGAAGCTGTGGGCCTGCCATCTCGGCCCGGAGCTCGGCGGCCCGGGCTACGGGCAGGTCAAGCTGGCGTTGCTCAACGAGGTCCTCGGGCGTACCCACTCCGGCCCGATCGTTTTCGGCTGCCATGCGCCGGATTCGGGAAACGCCGAGATCCTCGCGCACTACGGCACCGACGACCTGAAGAAGACCTACCTGGAACCGCTGATCGAGAACCGGATCGTCTCCTGTTTCTCGATGACCGAACCGCAGGGCGGCTCCGATCCGACCGGGTTCACCACGCGGGCCCGCCTCGACGGTGACGAGTGGGTGATCGACGGGGAGAAATGGTTCTCCTCGCACGCCCGGTTCGCCTCGTTCCTCATCGTGATGGCGGTCACCGACCCGGACGCGCCGTCGCACCGGCGGATGTCGGCGTTCGTCGTCCCCGCGGACACCCCCGGCATCAATATCGTCCGCAATGTGGGGGTGTCCGGGCATGACGAGCATGAGGGCACCCACGCCTACATCCGCTACGAGGGGGTGCGCGTCCCGGCGGATCATCTGCTCGGCGAGCGGGGCGCCGGCTTCGCCGTGGCGCAGACCCGGCTGGGCGGCGGCCGCATCCACCACGCGATGCGGACCGTCGGGCTGGTCAGGCGCGCGTTCGAGATGATGTGCGAGCGGGCGGTCTCCCGGACCACCAAGGGCGAGGTGCTCGGACGCAAGCAGCTCGTCCAGGAGATGATCGCCGATTCCTGGATCCAGATGGAACAGTTCCGGCTGCTCGTCCTGCGCACAGCCTGGCGCATCGACAGGTACAACGACTACAACAAAGTGCGCGCCGACATCGCCGCGGTCAAGGCGGCGATGCCCAAGGTGCTGATGGACGTCGCGTCCCGCGCGCTGCAGGTGCACGGCTCCCTGGGCATCTCCACGGAGATGCCGTTCGGCCGGTGGGTGCTGGAGTCGTTCCACATGGGCCTGGCCGACGGCCCCACCGAGATTCACAAGGTGAACCTGGCCCGGCAACTGCTGCGCGGCGTCACACCGGCCCCGGGGTTGTTCCCCACCGGCCACCTCCCGTCCCTGGCCGCCGATGCCCGGGCGCGGTACGCCGTCGAGCTCGAGCTCGCGGATGCGGAATGAGCGGCTCGCCCGTCGCGGGCCGCCCGTCGAACGGCATGGAACTCCGCGGTTCTGATCGGTCAAAGGGCACGCGATCATGGTGCGGTCGCACGCCCGGAGGCCCTCCGCCCAGTGACATGCAAGGGGGTACCGGAGCGTGAATCTTGCACCGAGCGAGGAACGCGACGAGCTGCGGAAGGCCCTGCGCTCGTTTCTGGCCGCGCACTCCGCCGAATCCGACGTCCGGCGACTGATGGAGACGCCGGAGGGCTACGACCGGGAACAGTGGGCGAGGCTGGCCGGCGAGCTCGGCCTCACCGGGCTGTGCATCCCGGCCGAGTACGGCGGCAGCGACGCCACCTTCGCCGAGGTCGGCGTGGTGCTCGAGGAGATGGGGCGCACCCTGACGTGCGCGCCGTACCTGTCCACCGTCGTGCTCGCGACCGGCGCGTTGCTGCACATCGACGACGAGGCGGCCCGCAAGGATCATCTGCCCGGCATCGCCGCGGGGGAGACCATCGCGACCGTGGCGGTCGTGGAGGAGTCGGGGCGCTGGGATCCGGCCGATGTCGCGACCACCGCGACGCGCGGCGCGACGGGCTGGGAGCTGCACGGGACGAAGATGTTCGTCATCGACGGACACATCGCCGACCTCCTGCTCGTCGCCGCGCGGACGGGCGACGGCGAGGGATCGGCCGTCAGTCTCTTCGCGGTCGACGGGACCGCCCCGGGTCTGACCCGCGCCGCGATGCCGACGCTCGACCTCACCCGCCGCCAGGCACGCCTCGACCTGGACGCCGTGCCGGGCCGGCTCGTCGGCCCGGAGGGTGGCGCCGGCCCGACCCTCGAGCACCTCGGCTACCTGGCCGCCATCGCCCTGGCCTGCGAACAGGTCGGCGGCGCGGCGCAGGTGCTGGAGACCGCCGTCGCGTACGCGAGGACGCGGGTGCAGTTCGGGCGTCCGATCGGGCAGTTCCAGGCGATCAAGCACCGCTGCGCGGACATGGCGCTCGAGCTGGATGCCGCTCGGACCGCGCTGGCCCATGGACTGTGGGCGGCGGCGACCTCGGACCCCGAGCTGCCCGTCGCCGCCTCCATCGCGAAGATCCGCTGTTCGGAGTGCTTCGCGTTCGCGGCCGCCGAGAACGTCCAGATACACGGCGGTATCGGCTTCAGCTGGGAGCACTCCGCGCACCTGTACTTCCGCCGGGCGACGAGCAACGCGCTGATGTTCGGCGACCCGTCCTACCACCGGGAGCAGCTGATCCGCCAGCTGGAGGCGGCCGGGAGGCTGTGACGAGCTGTGGTGGTCGGGCGCTCGCGATCGCCGGACCCCGAGAACCGACCCGCTGGCCGGCGGAGGACCACCAGCCTTTCCGTCCGACCGGCGAGAACGAGCCGAGGAAGAGGAGAGACATGAAGATCCCGCAGCAGAGCCTGGTCGGCTGATGAGCGTGCCCGCCGCCCCCGGGTCCGACGCGACCGCCGCGGACCCGGTACCCGCGGCGCGGCAGGAACCGACCGTCGCCAAGGTGGCCGAGCGGGGCGGATGTCCCGTGGTCACCTACGACATCATGTCCCCGCGCCCCGTGCTGACCGGTGTCAGGGAGATGGCGGAGCTTCGGGAGGCAGCGCCCGTCTGCTGGAACGATTTCGGTACCGGCTTCTGGATGCTCACCCGTTACGACGAATGCCGGGAGGCCTACCAGAATCCGGACATCTTCGGGAGCGACTCGGTCATACCGCTGGACCCGAACCCGGGTTATCACTGGATACCGACGCATGTCGCGTCGCCCGAGCACAGCTGGTACCGCCAGATCCTGAATCCGCCGTTCTCGCCGCGAGCGGTGAACGCGTTGGTTCCCCGGATGCGCGAGCTGTGCGACCAGACCATCGACATGTTCGTCGATGCCGGCGGCTGCGAGTTCGTCAACGACTTCGCCGCGGTCTACTCCACTCGGGTCTTCCTCTCCCTGCTGGGACTGCCGGCGGCCGACGACGGGCTGTTCGCCGAATGGGTGGACACGGTCTTCGCCGGCTTCACCGATCCCGAGGGGCAGGCCAGGACGCTGGCGGCGGTGACTGCGATGATGGAGTACTTCGTCACTCTCGTCGCGGACCGCCGGGCCGCCCGGCGTGATCCCGAGGGGGATTTCGTCAGCTACCTCATGACGGCGAGGTTCGGGGACCGCCCGCTACGGGACGACGAGATCCTCCAGATGTGCGTCGTGCTGGTGCTCGCCGGTCTCGACACGGTCAAGAGCCAGCTGAGCTACGCGTTCCACCATCTGGCCACCACGCCGGCGCATCGACACCGGATATCGATCGATCCGTCGGTGCTGCCGTCGGCGGTCGAGGAGTTCCTACGCGCCTTCCCGATCATTCAGGATGGCCGCAAGCTCACCCGGGACGTGGACTTCCATGGCTGCCCCATGAAGAAGGGCGACATGGTGCAGCTCACCCTGGGCTCGGCCATGCGTGACCCCAGGGTCTTCCCGAACCCCGACGACGTCGACCTGGATCGCGAGGCCAACCGGCATTTCTCGTTCGCGGCCGGGCCGCACCGCTGTCTTGGTGCGCACCTCGCCCGTGCCGAGATGACCGTCGCGCTGGAGGTCTGGCACAGCCGGATCCCCGACTATCGCCTCGCGGACGACGGGCCGGTCCTCGAACGCGGCGGCGCGGCCGGCCTGGTCGACCTCCAGCTGGCCTGGGACACCGCGGGATAGCGGGTGACAGCGCGGCCGAGAGAGCGTCGCCACCGCCGGCCCGAGACCGGCGGTGGCGACATCGCACGCCTTTGTTCATCTTTCTAATAGCCCGGCGCGTCGCGCTCCGGCGACTACCTGTGGGCCATCGCCTCTCCGGACTCGCATTGGCACGTCATCACCATCGCCAGCGAGAAACCCGGTGTGGACACGGTCATGAACGGCTACCTCGTCCGCGACGGCGAACTCGGCGAACTGATCCGGGGCGAACGACGGGTATTGGAGCGCCGGCGGGGAGCGCCGGTGCGGGTCGTGCTCGATGCCGAGGACGACCGCGGGCGCACGCTGCACGCCGAGGGCGACGTGCGCACCGCGCTGCGCTGGTTCGGGTGGCCCGGCCGGTTGGCGTTCTGGACGCTGACCGACTGGCGCTGGGACGGGCTGCGGGGCTGGGGCGAGGATCAGGAGTTCTTCCCGCGCGAGCAGGTTCGGTCGCTGCGGTCATGAGCGGCCCTGGATAGCCGCTCGTCGAACCACGTCGCCGGCCGCGAGCCGCTGCTCCAGTGTGGTCAGACGACCCGCGGGCGGGTACCAGACTGGCATAACGGCGAAAATCGAGGGACATTCTCATCTTCTGCTGCGACGGTTTGTCCGGGCTTCCCGACACGATCGGCGCCGCCTACGGGAAGACCACGGTGCAGACCTCTGCCGCGCATCTGATGCGCTCGGCGATGCGGTACGTTTCCTGCACGGAAGGAATTCGCTGCGGCGACGCGGCGGATCTATACGGCACGCGGGCCATGGTCAGCGGAACGCTGGAAGAGCCCCTACACAAATAATCTGACGGCTTCCGCCGAGCCCGGCCTCCGCGCGCGCCGTGTCCGCCTGTAACGACGTCCACACCAGGGTCCGCAACAGGAAGGAATCCGATGCGCCGGAGAAGGCTGTTTGCCTGCGGCACCGTCGTGGCGGCCACCCTGGCTGCCGCCGCCACCCCAGTGGCCGCCTCCACCGACGCGTTGCGCGACCGGCAATGGGGACTCGACCAGATCCACGCCAAGCAGGCCTGGGCGCTCAGCACTGGCTCCGGGGCCACGATCGCGGTCGTGGACACCGGCATCGACCTCGGCCACCCCGACCTGCACGCTAATCTCGTCCCCGGCGCAACCTTCGTGGGCTGCGCGGCCGAGGCGCCCTGCGGGCTGGGCGACTGGAAGGGCGTGGACGGCACAGGGCAACAACCCGACGTGCACGGCACGCACGTCGCCGGCATCGCCGCGGCCGTCGCCGACAACGGCCTGGGCATCGCCGGGGTCGCTCCACGTGCGCACATCATGCCGGTCAAGGTGCTCGAGAACGGCAGCGGCTCGTTCGCCGACATCGCGGCCGGCATCACATGGGCGACCGACCACGGCGCGAACGTCATCAACCTGAGTCTCGGCGCAATGCCGGGCGCGCAGGTTCTCACCCTGACCGGATTGCTCGGCGACGTGACCGATGCCATCGGCTACGCGGCCTCGCGCGGCGTGGCCGTCATCGCCGCGGCCGGCAACGAGACATCTCCGTTGTGCAGCACTCCCGCGTTCAATCCCGGCGCGCTCTGCGTGGTGGCCACCGACCGCACCGAACTCAAAGCCACCTACTCCAACCTGGGGCTCAAACCAGACAGCAAAGCGGTCGCGGCCCCAGGCGGAGCGGCCTTCCTCGGCTGCGCCGACGACGTCTATTCCGCCGTGCCCCGCGGCACCGGCTCCCGCACCTGCGGCTACACCGACTACGACGCCTTTGCCGGCACCTCCATGGCCGCCCCGCACGTCGCGGGCGTCGCCGCCCTGCTCTTCGCTCAGGGGCGCACGCTGCCCGACGTCGAACGGGCCCTGCTCACCACCGCCCGTACACCCATCGCCAACCTGCGGGGCGTGTTCACGCCGACCTACGGCTGGGGCATCGTCGACGCATACGCCGCTACCTTGACGAGGTAGGCGCCCAGACACCTGGCACGATGGAAGCGCAGAGCACCGGGCCCGCTCGGATGCTCGGCGAGCGAGGGCTCCTCAGTCACACGTCCGAGTTGCTGTTCGACCTACGCCGCACCGCCCTCGTCCACAACCTCCACGTCATCGCCAGCCACAGAAACGATCAGCAGGCAGCCTGACTACCTGTCCGACGCTCTGGCGGCACCTGTCTCGGATCCCGGCGCTCAAGATCAGGTCGTGATCACGGTGCAGGCGCTGACGCCCGGTGCGCCGTACACGTGGCTGAACGCGACCTTCGGTTCGCCGGGTACCTGCCGTGCGCCGGCGGCCCCGCGCAGCTGCACCACGTTCTCGTGGATCTGGCGGAGACCCGACGCCCCGATCGGCTCTCCGTTCGCGATGCACCCGCCGTCGGTGTTGACCGGCAGGCTGCCGCCGATGCTGGTCGCGCCGGTGCGCAGGAGCTCTTCCTGTTCGCCGTGCTTGCACAGGCCGCATTCGGCGAGGTGGGAGATCTCCGTTCCGGAGTCGGTGTCCTGGACCTGGGCGAGGTCGACCTCGGCCGGGCCGATCCCGGCTGCCTCGAAGGCCGCGCGCGAGGCCTGCTCGGAAGGGCTCTCCGCCCGTTCCACCGCGAGCCACGGGCTGAACACCTCGAACGAGCCGAACAGCCGCGAGCGCAGTACCGCGGAGCGGAGGTAGACCGGTGCGTCGGTGTACTTACGGGCGCGGTCGGCCCGGCAGAGCACCAGCGCCACCCCGCCCTCTCCCGGTGAGCAGAACATGTACTGGGTCAGCGGGTGGCTCAGCATCGCCGAGGCGTTGATCTCTTCCTCGCTGAGCGGGACGCGCCGCCAGGCGTTGGGGTTCAGCGACCCGTTGTGGTAGGCCTTGGCCGCGACCTTGGCCAACGCGGAGCGGCTTATGCCGTGGTCATGCAGGTAACGCTGCGCCTTCATCCCGAAGAACTGGGTGGTGAGCATGAGACCGGTCTCGCCGTACCAGCTTCCGATCCCCAGAGTGGCCGGATCGGTGTCGAAGGCCCCCCGCGGGTGCTTGTCGAACCCGACGACTATTCCGAGGTCGTGTGCCCCGGACCGGATGAGGCTGTCGGCCATGATGAGCGAGCTGCCACCGGTCGCGCACCCGTTGTAGACGTTGACGAACGGAAGGGCGGTCAGCCCGACGTCGGACACGAGCGAGTCGGCGTCGCCGGCCGCGTGGCTGCCACCCACGGCGAACTGGATATCCGTCCAGGACACGCCGGCGTCTTTCAGTGCCTCCCGGATCGCATGGGCTCCCTGTTGCCGCCCGCTCACCCCTTCATGGCGGCCGAACGGATGTATGCCGACTCCCACGATGGCGACGTCCACGACGTGCCCCTTTCCTTGAAGAACGGCCCGGATGCCCGGGCGATCGCAGGTTCCCCTCTCACGTCACTGGGACCGCGGCCTCCGGGCGTGCGGCCGCACGTAGCCCATCGGATCGGGAGCGAAGCGAGCGATCCGATGGGACCCGCTATGATCGCGGGCCCTTCGGCCTGTTAGCGGGCTGGTGCGAACGCAAAGGTGAGGACCTCGGTTCCGTCCTCGTCGCGCCGCAGCGGCCGGAGAACCAGCTCCATCTCGTCCCCGATGTGCAGGCGCTCCGGGTCGTTCTCGGTGAGCACCGCCTCCACGAGGACCGCGCCGGGCAGCTCGACGTATCCGACGCCGTACGGGACGAACTCGGCCGGGCCCGCGTAGGGCGGCTTGGGCCGGAAGCCCTGAACGGTGAACGACCAGAGGGCGCCACGGCGGGGCAGAACGCTGTCGGCCATGTCCACCCGGGTGCACTTCGGGCACGACTGCTGCCGCGGGAACGTCGTCGTCCCGCAGGACCGGC
This sequence comes from Pseudofrankia saprophytica, assembly GCF_000235425.2. Taxonomy (NCBI): domain Bacteria; kingdom Bacillati; phylum Actinomycetota; class Actinomycetes; order Frankiales; family Frankiaceae; genus Pseudofrankia; species Pseudofrankia saprophytica. The sequence goes on along the minus strand of NZ_KI912266.1, from coordinate 5,038,647 downwards.
AGCTGCTGCCGACGAGCCGCGGGCCGTCGTCGGTCTGGATGAAAAGCCCGTCGTCGATCGGTCGGCTCTTCGTCACGCTTCGCTTCCTCCTCGTCCGATGAACCCAGGTCCACGCCTCACCCGGGTATCCCGCGATGTTGTGCCTCGCCCAGGTCGGCGAGGATCTCCGCCGTGTTCTCGCCCAGTCTCGGAGCACGCCTGGGGGACGGGACGGCGAACGAGGAGAACCGGAAGGGGCTGGTGGGAACAAGCGCGGTGGCCCCCTGGTCATCGGAGAACGGCGCGAAGAAGTTCCGTGCCGCGAGATGGGGGTCGTCGAGCAGGTCCTCCGGCGCCTGCACCGGCCCGATGGGCAGGCCGCGCCGCTGCCCCTCGTGGTAGGCCGTGGCGGAGTCCATGAGGAGGAAGAACACCTCGATGAGCTCCTGCACGTGATAGAAGTTCTGCTGCCGGTAGGTCAGGTCTGAATATTCGGCATCGGTCAGGTCCACAGCCAGGTCCAGGCTGGCCATCCAATCGACCAGGGCCTCCCACGGCTTCTGCTCGGCCAGGATGAGCGCGAAATAGATCCATCGGTCGTCCGCGCAGCGAAACAGCGCCGGCTGCGTCATTTCCGGCTGTGCATGCCGACTGGTCTGCCGCTGCACCAGGACCTTGGGATAGAACCAGTACGGGTTCGCCAGCTCGCCGCTGACGGCGAGCGAACAGTGCATCGACACGTCCACCAGCTGGCCGGTGCCGGTCTGCTGCCGCTCGATCAACGCCAGCAGCAGGCCACAGTGGGCGAAGCTCGCCGCCGTCTGATAACCCTGGTTGCCGCCAGGCCTGATCGGCGGAATCGAGTGATCGTCGTAGCCGCAGCTCATCAGCGGGCCACCCGCGGCGAGTCCGACGAGGTCGGACGTACGGTAGCCGGCCCATGGGCCCTCCAGGCCGAACGGGGTGACCGACATGATCACCAGGCGCGGGTGGGTCTCGAGCAGCTGCTGGTAGTCCAGCCCGGCCGCGGCGAGCTCGCTCGGCCGCAGAGTGGCCAGCAGGACGTCCGCCTTGGCGATCAGGGCCCGCAGGGCCGCTCGGCCGGAGGCGGACCCGTCGAGGATGACGCTGCGCTTGCCGGCGTTGTACGTCCAGAACGTCAGACTGGTGTCGACCCCAACGACGTCCCTGGCGAACGGCCCGGTCCGCCTGGACCGCGATCCTTCTGGTGGTTCCACCTTGATGACGTCGGCGCCGAGCTCGGCAAGCTGCTTTCCGGTCTGTTCGCCGGCGGGGTCGTCAGCTAGTTCGACGACGACGAGCCCCGTGTAGGGCGCGGCACCCCGCCCGTCGGTTTCGCTCATTTCTGGCCTTTCATATGGCCGAAACAAATGATCAGCTGTTGAGCCTTTTCCGGCACTCCGTCAGGCGCCTTGCCTTCCCGTCGGATCCTGTTGTATGGAAAAGGCTCGTTGTTCGCGACCGGCGCCCCGGCTAGATCGCGCCCACGGCGGCGAGTTCGCGCACCTCGTCGTCGGAGAGGCCGAGGATCTCGGTGAAGACGTAGGAGTTGTCCTCGCCGAGCAGCGGGGCCGAGCGCCAGTTGTCCTGTTCGATGCGCGAGAACCTCATCGGATTGCCTTCGAAGCGGGCAGGCCCGATCACGGGATGGTCGAGCTCGAAGAACAGGTCGTAGTGCGCGACCTGCGGGTCGACCTCGTTCAGATCACGCGCATCCTGAACTGCCCCGGCACAGACGCCACCGCGCTGCAGCAGATGCATCACCTCGTGCGGCTCGCGGCTTCTCGTCCACTCCGACAGGTGGCCGTCGAGCGCATCCTGGTTGTCGAACCGGTCCTGCTGGCTCCCGAAGCGGGGAGCGGACGCCCAGGCCGGGCTGCCCATGATTTCGACGAGCCGTTCCCAGTCGGCGTCGTCGAAGACCGCGATGGCGACCCACCGGTCCTCGCCGGTACACGGGTACACGCCATGCGGCGCGGCCTGTGGATACTGCAGGCGGTTACCCGGTGGGAAGCTGGGGCGCCGGGTCGGCCGTGAGTTGACGATGACGTCGAGCAGGTCGGGACCGAGCAGGCTGACGCCGGCCTCGACGGCCGAGACATCGATCTGGTTGCCCTTTCCGGTCGCGTTACGGTGCATGATGGCCATGAGCAGCGCGGCGCTGTTGTAGTAGGCCGCCTGGTTGTCCATATAGGAGAAGCCCCAGCCGGACGGTTCCCGGTCGGGAAGCCCGCTGATGAACGTCAGGCCGCTGACCGCCTGGACAATTGGGCCGTAGCTGCGGTAGGAGCTGTGCGGGCCGGTCTGGCCGAACCCGCTCATGTGCGCGTAGATGGCCTCCGGGGAGAGCTCCTGGATCCGCTCGTAGGTCAGCCCCCATCGCTCCATGACCCCGGGAGCGAAGTTCTCGGTCACGACGCTGCTCTTCGCGATCAGCTTCTCGGCCAGTTCGTGGCCCCGCGGCGAGCGCATGTTGATGGTGACGCCGAGCTTGTTGCGGCAGTAGTTGTTGAACAGGCCGCCCTTGTTCGGGTCCGGGTTCGGGTCCTCGTTTCCGTAGGACCGGGGATCGTCCTTGTAGATGGGAAGGCGCCGCGGCGTGTCCAGGCGGGCACGGTTCTCGATCTTGATGACCTCGGCGCCGAAGTCGGCCAGCATCCGCGTGGCCACCGAGCCGACGCCCATCCAGCAGAAGTCGGCTACCCGGATTCCGGAGAGTGGCCCGCGCCGTGTCCGCGGCCGTCGGGTGCCGTCGTCGACCAACGGATCGGTACGTGTTCCATCACCTTCAGGCAGCATCGACGAGCGCGGCAGATCGGGGTCCAGGCGGCTTCCGATCCGCGTGGACCCGATGGCCCGGCGCTCGGTGCGATCACCCGAGCGGAGGGCACCGCTCCCTCCATCCGGACAGACCTGCCCAACCTCCACCTCGTCCTCCTCGTGGTCGATTGCACACGTCGGGCGGCTGGCGACAGCGACAGCGACTGGCCACCCGGGTGGCCCCGCGGAAACGGCTGAGCGGCCGACACTGGCCGGATGCGCGAGTGATGCACCCGCGCCGTGTGACACGTTACACTCTATTTCTCATGATGAAAGACCGCAAGCGCTCGGATGGTCATGAGGCAGGCCGGCGCCGGGAGCTGGGGAGTCGGCGGCGCGCCGCCGCCTCGGGCCCCGGGGAACGGCCGCTGTCTCTGGCCGGGGAGAGTGAGGCATCAATGACGAATCTTCGGCCTCGCGCCATGGCCGTGCCGCCCGGCGCGCCGGCAGGGAGGCCCAGGCCATGAACGATGTCAACGGGGCGCTGCTCGCGGAGCGCGGACGAGCGGCGGAGCCGGCGGATCACCGACTGGACGGTCTCTGGACGGTGGTGACCGGTGGAAGCAAGGGGATCGGCCTCGGCATCGCGGAGGGCTTCGTCGCCGCCGGAGCGAACGTGATGATCGTTGCCCGTAACGCCGACGATCTCGATCGAGCTGGCGACGCGTTGCGCAGGCGGGCTGGCGCCGACCAGGTCGTGGTGACCACCCGTGCGGATACCAGCGACACCGACTCGATCGAGCAGCTGTTCGGTGCCATCCAGGCCACCTTCCCCCGCCTCGACGTCTACGTCGCCAACGCGGGCAGCGGGATCATGCGGCCATTCCTCGAGATCCCGCTCGAGGAGTGGAACCAGACCATCGCGCTGAACCTCACCGGGACCTTCCTCGGCTGCCAGCGGGCGGCGCAGGCGATGCTGGCCGGCGGTGGATCGGCGGACGGCGGCCCGGCGGACGACGGGCCGGCGGACGGCGGCGCGAACCGCGCCATCCTGGTCGTCTCGTCGATCCGCTCGCTCGGCGTCCGTCCCGGGCGTCTCGCGTACTCGGTCACCAAGGCGGGTCTCAACCAGCTCGTCCGGGTCGCCGCCTACGAGCTGGCCAGCCGCCAGATCCGGGTCAACGCGCTGCTCCCCGGCATCACCGCGACCCCGTTGGCGCTGGAGGGAAATCCGGAGGTCTTCGCCGAGGCGTCGGCGTCGGTACCGCTCGGCCGGGCGGGCACCGCGCAGGACATGGCGGCGGCGGCGGTGTACCTGTGCAGTCCGGCCGCCCGGTTCGTCACCGGCGTCAGCCTCGTCGTCGACGGCGGCGAGTCCCTGTGGTGAGGCCCGCTGCGCTCCACGCCACACAGACCTGATCATCAGTTCCCGGGCCGACGGTCCTGGGTCCAGAGAAGGAGACGACGAGGTGTTACGGGATCAGGCGGCGGGCGGCGACCGGCCACTCGCGGGCAGGCTGGCCCTGGTGACGGGTGGTAGCCGGGGGCTTGGCAGGGAGATGGTGCTGGCGTTCGCCGAGGCAGGCGCCGACGTGGCGATCGTCAGCAGGAAGGCGCAGGCATGCGAGGCGCTTGCCGACGAGGTGCGCAAGACCACCGACGTCCGCGCCTTCTCGTATCCGACGCACGTGGGCGACTGGGACGGCCTCGGTCGGCTGGTGGACGCCGTCTACGACGAGGCCGGCGGACTCGACATCCTGGTGAACAACGCCGGCATGGCACCGCTCTACCCCAGCCTCGACCAGGTGAGCGAGGAACTCTTCGACAAGGTCATCGGAGTCAACCTGAAGGGGCCGTTCCGGCTCACCGCGCTCGTCGGCGCCCGGATGGCCGCCTCCGGCGGCGGCTCGATCATCAACATCAGCAGCGTCGCGTCGGTCCGGCCCACGCCGACCGACCTCCCGTACGCCGCGGCCAAGGCGGGTCTCAACGTCCTGACCGCCGGCTTCGCCCAGGCGTTCGGGCCGTCGGTCCGGGTGAACACCATCATGGCCGGGCCGTTCCTCACCGACATCAGCAAGGCCTGGGACATGCCCGCGTTCGAGGAGATGGCTGCCCGGTTCCCGCTGGGCCGGGGCGGCCGGCCAGGCGAGATCGTCGGTGCGGCGCTGTATTTCGCCGGACCCGGGTCGAGCTTCACCACCGGCGCGGTGCTCCCCGTGGACGGAGGCCAGGCGGTCGTGCCCTACGCGGGTTGAGGGCCGGGAACCGAGCCCGTCCGAGCGAGCGGTGGGTCACCTGACCCAGGAACCCGCCCGGGCAGCCCGGCGGTGCGTTCGTGGGTGGACCGTAGCGCGGCCGAGAAGGCGTCGCCACCGCCGGTACCGATGACCGGCGGTGGCGACCGCGCGCCTTGCTCGTTTTCCTCATGAGGAATAGCCTAAAACTGTACCTGGGTTGACGCGTTGGCACACAGCCCGTCCCTGGGGCTTTCCGCTGTTTCCCGGACCTCCAGGAGGCTGACCTATGGCCGTGTCGCCTGTCATCGACGACATCAAGGTGATCGACACTGACACGCATGTCATCGAACCCGCCGACCTGTGGACCTCGCGACTTTCCACGAAGAAGTGGGGCAATCTGGTGCCGCACGCCCGCTGGGACGACGAGCTCCAGGAGGAGGCGTGGTACTTCGGTGACGAGCGCCTGTCGGCGACCGCCGGCGGCGCGATGGCCGGATGGCACGAGTACCCGCCAAAGCACCCGCGGCGGCTGGCGGACGTCGACCCGGCGCTCTGGAGCGCACCGGAGCGGTTGAAGCGGATGGACGAGTACGGCATCTGGGCGCAGGTGCTCTACCCGAACGTGGCCGGGTTCGGGATGGGGAAGTTCCTCGGGCTGAAGAACTCGGAGCTGATGCTGCGCTGCATCCAGGCCTACAACGACTGGCAGACGGAATGGGCGAGCGCGGACCCGAGCCGCCTGCTGCCGATGACCGCGTTACCGTTCTGGGACATCGAGGCGACCTGCCGGGAGGTCGAGCGGACGGCCGCGGCCGGCCACCGGGGCATCATCATGGCGCAGCAGCCCGACTTCTTCGGGCTGCCGATGCTCGCCGACCCGCACTGGGATCCACTCTGGGCCACCGCGCAGGACGTCGGCCAGTCGGTCAACTTCCACATCGCCTCGGGTGACCTGTCGCTGATCGAGAAGAACATTCCGAGCAACGGGCTGCACGCGAACTACGCCTCCGTCGGCGTCTCCTTCTTCATGGGCAACGCCAGCACCATCGCGACCCTCATCTGCGCCGGCATCTGCCACCGTTTCCCGCGGCTGAACTTCGTCTCCGTCGAGAGCGGCGTCGGCTGGATCCCCTACGCGCTGGCCGCCCTGGACTGGCAGTGGAAGAACTGCGGCGTGCCGCTCGAGCACCCGGAGTACGACCTGCTGCCGAGCGAGTACTTCCAGCGGCAGATCCACGGCTGCTTCTGGTTCGAGAACGAGACCGCCAAGCAGGCGATCGAGCTCCTCGGCGCCGACAACATCCTGTACGAGACGGACTTCCCGCATCCGACCAGCATGTCGCCCGGCCCCGCGACCGCGGCGGTGCGGCCCGACCACTTCATCGAGGGCGCACTGTCCGACCTGCCGCGGGATGTGTTGCGCAAGATCCTTCACGACAACGCCGCGCGTATCTACCACCTCGACTGAGCGAGTCATCCGACCGGCGGCGGGTCCGCCGGTCGGATCTCCTCCCGGTGGGTCAGCCCTGCGTCAGTGCCACTCGATGAGATCGTTGACCTTCGAGCCCAGCCGCTCGCGGTTGTAGGCGCTGATCTCGCCGATGTGCTCCTCCATCAGCGTGCGTGCGGCCCTGGGGTGCCCGGTCGCGATCTCCTTGGCGAGCTGGCGATGCCCCTCGGCGATGAGGTCGTGCAGCACCCGCGGGTCGTCGGTCGAGGCGACGTGGTGGCTGACGATCAGACCCATGGTCTGCAGGATCAGTTCGAGCACGCGGTTGGAGACCAGCGAGGCGACGACGCCGTGGAAACGGCCCTGTTCCGCTACGAACTCCTCCAGGTCTTCGGACGCCACGTCCTCGGCGCTCGATGGCGCAAGGTACGGAGCCATGGCCGCGACCCGGGCCTCGCGGTCGGGGTTACGGGCGGCGAGTTCGGCGAGCATGCATTCGGCCAGCGACCACGCGTCGAAGAGCTCGTCATAGGTCGCGCCCGCCATGTGGAAATACAGCGTCGACATCCGGCCGAGATTGGCCGGATCGACGGTGCCGACCACCGGGCCGCCACCCGGTCCGCGCCGAATGGTGATCAGCCCCTGCACCTCGAGCAGGCGCAGGCCCTCCCGAAGGGATTCGCGGCTCACCTCGTACTGCCGGAGCATCGCGGCTTCGGATGGCAGACCGTCTCCGGGCCGCAGACCATTCGAAATGATGTCGTGCACGATGTCGCGGGCCACCTTCTCGGACGTCTTGAGGCGGCGCATCAGGGCATCGCCCGAGCCGATCGCGATGCATCCTCGTGACAGCGGCAGATCACGACTGGCCACACGACTACGCGACGCATCGACGTTACGACGATCAGGCATCATGTGAGCCTACCGCCGTTCCCGGCGATCGATCATGCCGTGGCGGTTCGGAGAAGTCGCCGCGGCGTTCGGGCAGTTCGGCGGCACCAGCAGACTCGCCGCTCATGCCAGGTCTTCTCGGGCCATGCGAAGAGCGCGGGCGGCGAGCCCCGGAACGCTCTCGCCGCGGGCGACCATGCGTTCGTCGGTGCTGTCACCCCGGAGATAACGGTGGTAGAGCTGCTGGCACACGACGGCGGTCCGCCAGCTGGCGAAGGTCTGGTACCAGGAGATCCGTGACACGTCGGCACCGGTCCGGGCCGCATATCGTTCGATGATCTCGGCGCGTGTCGGCAGGCCGAGGGCCTCGAGGCCGGGCACGTGCAGCGCGTGGTCGTCCGGGGTGTCGGACGGATCGGGCCAGTACCCCAGCAGCGTGGCGAGGTCGGCCAGCGGATCGCCGAGGGTCGCCATGTCCCAGTCGAACACCGACGCCACCCGGTCTGGCTCCCCCAGCGTGAACTGGCAGTTGTCAATCTTGAAATCGTTGTGCAGGATCGCCGGCACCGGCGAGGGCGGGAGCGTGCGTTCGAGCCGCTCGCCGGTCTCGGTCATCGCCGCGTCGGAGTCGGGGGCGGCCACGAGTTCCCAGCGGTGGCGCCATCCGGTGACCTGGCGGGTGAGATAGCCCTCGGGCCGGCCTAGGTCGCCCAGGCCGCAGCCCGCCGGGTCGACAAGGTGCAGGTCGGCGAGGGCGTCGACGGTGGCGAGGCCGACCCGGCGGGCCGCGTCGGGTAGCCCGCGCATCGATGCGGGCAGCGCCCCCCAGATCACCACCCCCGACCGGTATTCGGAGACCACGAAGTCGCTGCCCACGACGTCGTGGTCGTCGCAGAACAGAAAGGCGCGGGGCGCTCGGTCATACCGCTGCCACAGCCTGGACAGCACGCGGTACTCGCGCCGCATGTCGTGTGCGCCCGGCGCGATCTCGCCGAAGGGCGGCCGGCGCAGCACCAGCCGGACGTCGCCGAACGACAGCAGGTAGGTGAGATTCGCCGAGCCGTTCGGGAACTGTCGAACGGACAGCTCCGCGGGCACGTCGAGCCCCTGTTCGGCCAACCGGGGCACCAGGTAGTCGACCAGCTGGTCCCACGGCAGCTCCTCGCCCGGCCGGACCGGCGCCAGCTCCGGCGGATTGTCCAGCGTGCCGTGCCGCACGGCCACGTTCGCTCCCTCCCCGTCGCGCTTTGGAGCATTCATCATGACATAACCTCTCTACCGCGCCAGGAGAGCACGCTGCCGGCTGGCTCCAACCACCGCTGGGAGCGCCCGGTCAGGAACCGTCGGAGAGTCGGATCACTCCCCGGACCACGGCACCGTCGGCCTGGTCTCGATATCCCTGCGGCAACGCGTCGAGACCGTCGTAGTGGCGGGTGACGACGAGGTCGAGGTCGTAGCGGCCCCGCAGGTAGAGATCGGCGAGAAAGCCGATTCCCCGCCGCCCGTCCCAGGAGCCGGCGAGGCATCCGACGACCTGCTTCTCCAGGCTCTGCAGGTTCCGCAGACTGACGGTGGCCACGTTCTCGTCGGCGGAGTGGACGTTCACCACGACGACCCGCCCGCGCTTGCCGACCAGGGCAAGCGCCGATTCGAGCTGCCGTCCGTCACCGACCGCCGCGGCCATGATGACGTGGTTCGCCATCCGACCCTCCGTCATGTCTCGGACGACGGACAGTGCGTCGGCGAGACTCGGCGCCGCGGCCACCGCGCCGAGTCTCGCCGCGACGGCGCGCTTGAACGGGACGGGATCGACGGCCACTATCGCGCGGGCGCCGGCGAACTGGGCGGCCTGGATGGCATTGGCGCCGATCCCGCCGACGCCGACGACCACGACCAGGTCGCCGGGCCGGACCTCGGCCGTGTTCAGGACCGCTCCCCACCCGGTGGTCCCCGCGCAGGCCATGGTGCACGCGATCTCGAGGGGGATCGCGCGGTCCACCACGACACAGCTCGTCTCGTGGACGACCGTGTGTTCGGCGAAGGTGCCCAGGAAGACGAAGACGCCCAGGTCCCCGCCGCGGGCGTGATGCCTGGCGGTGCCATCCGAGATCTGGAATCCCGTGCCCGTCAGAGCGCCGCGTTCGCAGAGGTGGGGGAGCGCGCCGAGGCAGGCCGCGCACGCGCCGCAGGGCGGGACGGGAACGCTGAGCACGACGTGGTCGCCGGGCCGGACCCCGCGCACTCCCGGCCCGACGGCCTCGACGACGCCGGCTCCCTCGTGCCCGCCCACCATGGGCAGCCGCATGCCGGGGTATCCGCCGGCGAGCAGGTGATGATCGCTGTGGCACAGGCCGGTGGCCACCAGCCGGACCAGGACCTCGCCGGACGCGGGCGGATCGAGGGTGATCTCCTCGGTGCTCCAGGTCGACTGGCCGGGCCACAGCACGGCCGCGCGTGTCCGCATCCGGACGCCGTCCTCTCGTCGGTCTTCTCGTCACTACTTCTCGTGAGTCCCGTGTGGGGTTCCCTGTAGGTCCCCCCGTCGGTCCCTCGTGACGTGTCGCGGACGGCTGCGTTCTAGTCAAGGGTGCTGGTCGGAGGTTCCAGTCCGAGCTGTTCGGCCGCCCGGGACAGGCTGCGCCGTTTCTCCGCGAGGTCTCCTGATGGCCACACCTGGTCGGCCCAGATGACGAGATCGGTTATTCCCTCGGCGTGGTAGCGGCCGATCGTCTCGGCGTCCCATTTCTCGGTACGGAAGTAGCAGCGCAGCGGGTCGCGGCCCTGCTCGGCGCACAGCTGCGCGATGCGGTCACGCAGGCGTACCGCGTCCTCGAAGGACGGGGTGCCCGAGCTGAACCACGCGTCCCCGAGCCGGACGGCCCGCCGCAGCGCCTTCTCCGAGTTGCCGCCGAGCACCAGTGGGACGTCCACCGGCTCTGGGCTGACCTGGACCCGGCCGAAGGGGAAGCGGGGGCCGGGGCTGTCGAACGGCCCGCCCGCGAAGGCCGACCGGAGGACTCCCAGCGCCTCCTCGAGGGCGGCCGTGCGGCCCTGGAACGGGACCCCGAGCGCGTCGAACTCCTCCCGCAGCCAGCCCGACCCGACCCCCAGCATCAACCTGCCCCCGGAGATCTCGTGCACCGTGTGCACCGCGCGGGCGGTGACGAGTGGATGCCGTAGCGGAAGGAGGTAGATGCCCGTCGCCAGCTTCAGGCTCGTCGTGACCGCCGCGGCCGCGGCCAGGGCCGGCAGCGGGGCCACCAGCTCCGTGGCCGTGTCGATGATCGGTCCGGCGATGTGCTGAGGGGTGGTCTCGTCGTTGGTCGGGTGCTCGCTCGAGTACCCCCAGGGCAGCACGACGTGCTCGCCCAGCCAGATCGCGTCGAAGCCGAGCTCGTCGGCGGCAACGGCCAGGTCCAGCAGGTCCCGGGGGTGCAGGCCGTACACCGTCAGGCCGATGCTCACCGGATTGCTACCGTGTCGAAGCTCACGCCGGCACCTTAAACGTCATGAGGAATCGTCGCAAGAGCTTGCTTGGACCCCTTGCCATGATTCCTCATGATGTTTATGGTGTCCGTGACCTGGGTCACGGCCGGAGCCGCCGGGACGGGACGCGCAGCCCCCGTCGGTGGACGGGCCCCCCTTGCCGCGGCTGCGGGGGCCCAAACGATAACGGTGAGCAACGACGATGACCCGGTGACCACACTTCCAACGACGTTCCGGTAACAGTGCAACACTGGGGGTTACAGCATGCGCACTTCCGCTCGACGCGCGACCGCGTTGGTCGCCGGATTACTCGTCGCCGTGCTGGCGGCGTGTGGGAGCTCTGACTCGTCCGACGGGGGCGGCGCCAGTGCATCGGGCGCGGCCTCCGCCAACGTGGCGGCGGCGCAGGCCGTCGCGGACAAGTACTCGTCCGTGCCGACCAGCATCGTGCAGGACGAGCCGCTGGGTGCGGTGCCGCCGAAGAAGAAGGTGGCCTTCATCCAGTGCGCGGACCCGAACTGCGCGACTCTCGCCGGGTTCATGAAGGACGCCACCGGCGCGCTGGGCTGGGATCTGGTGACGTTCAGCGCGAGTGGCGGCGACTTCGGCGCGGCCATCCAGCAGGCGATCGACGCCAAGGTTGACTACATCAGCATCACCGGAATCCCGATCGCCCTCTACAAGCCGCAGATGGACGAGGCGAAGTCCGCGGGGATCCCACTCTTCCAGTGCTACAACACCGACGTGCCGCAAGGCCCGGAGAACAACCTCTACTCGGACTGCTACGACGCGACCGCGTCCAACGTCTATGGCCAGGCGATGGCGGACTGGATGACGGTGGACTCTGGCGGGTCGGCGAAGATCCTGGCGGTGACAATCCCCTCCTACCCGATCTTGACCGCCCAGGTGGACGCGGTCAAGGCGGAGCTGGGCAAGAACTGCGCAGGCTGCAAGCTGGACAAGCTGGAAGTCACGGTCAACGACCTCGCCGGCGGCGCCGTCCCGCAGAACGTCACCTCCTACCTGCAGGCGCACCCCGACATCAACTACGTCTACTTCACCTACAACGGACTTGAGGGCGGGGTGCCCGCCGCGCTGAAGGCGGCCGGATTGACCGACAGGGTGAAGCTGGTCGGTACGCAGGGGAACCAGCCGCAGTTCGCCGAGGTGGCGAAAGGTACCTCGGCGGCGTGGAGCGCGCTTCCGGAGGAGTTCGCCATGTGGACCATGACGGACCAGATGGCCCGGCTCTCGGTCAACAAGTGGTCGCTCAAGGACGAGCGCGCGGCCGCCGTGCCGCCGTTCTACCTCGTGGACTCACCGGAGCTGGCGAAGGATCTCGTGGGCCTAGAGCACGGCTGGCCTGGGCCGGAAGGTTTCAAGGACACACTCAAGAAGCTGTGGGGCGTCTGACCGGAGTCCTTTCCGCCGGCGGCGCGGGGTCGAAGCACTTTTGCGCCGCCGGCGGATCCCACCGGCTCCCCGATGGGCCGGTTTCCGGTGCCGTCGTGGCCGTGTCGTAGGAGAACGGATGAATGAGCCAGCCCTAGAGATCCGCAACCTGTCCAAGACGTTTTCCGGTCAGGTGGTACTGGACCGGGTGGACCTCGTCCTCGGCGAGGCGGAGGTGCACGCCCTCGTCGGGCAGAACGGCTCCGGCAAGTCAACCCTGATCAAGGTTCTGGCGGGCTACCACCAGCCGGATCCGGGAGCCTCGGCGTCGGTGGCCGGCCGGCCGTTGCAGCTCGGGTCGGCATCGGCGGCGCACGACGGGGGGATCCGCTTCGTCCACCAGGACCTCGGCCTGGTACTGGAGCTCAGCATCGTCGAGAACCTGATGCTGACGAGGCCCTATCCAAGGGCCTTCCCGGGACGTATTCGCTGGCGGGAGGCCCGGCTGCTGGCCGGGCAGATGCTGGCGCGGGTGGGCCTGGAGACCGACGTGCGCCGGCCGGTCGGAGAGCTGGGACTGGCGGACCGCACCGGAGTCGCGATCGCCCGGGCGCTGCCCGACCCCGCCCTGGGCAGAGCGGTGCTGGTGCTCGACGAGCCCACCGCGTCCCTGCCCGCGGACGAGGTGGAGCGCCTCCTGGCCACGATCAGGCGGCTGCGGGCGGCCGGCAACAGCATCCTGCTCGTGTCCCATCACCTCGACGAGGTCCTGGACGTCGCCGACCAGATCACGGTGCTGCGAGACGGGCGCAGGGTTACCTCGACCGCCGGGGCGGGCGTTGACCACGACGGCCTGACGAGGCTGATCGTCGGCCACGACCTGACGATATCGACCGGGCGTGACGAGACGGTGGCCTCGACCGAGCCGGGTGTTCTCCACCTCGACGGGGTCGCCGGAGGAACGGTCCGGTCGGTGTCGGTCACGGTCCGGCGGGGTGAGATCGTCGGGATCGCCGGCCTCACGGGATCCGGGCGTGAGGCACTCGGGGCGATGGTGAGCGGCCGGCTGCCCCGTACCGGGGGCGTGCTCGTCGACGGGGCCGCCGTCGCGCCGGCGGCCCCGGCGGCCGCGTTGGCCGCGGGCCTGGCGTTCGTGCCGGGCGAGCGGGCACGGTACGGCACGTTCCCGTCGATGACGGTCCGCCACAACCTGACCGTGGGATCCCTGCGGCGCCATGTGCGCCGCGGCCGGATCGACGCTCGATCCGAGCGTCGCGAGGTACAGGGGTGGATCGAGGAGCTCGGCATCGTGACCCGCGGTGCCGACGTCCCGATCACCAGTCTGTCGGGTGGGAACCAGCAGAAGGTGCTCGTCGCCCGGGCGCTGCGACTGGAACCGAAGGCGCTCGTCCTGGACGACCCGACCGCGGGCATCGACATCAAGGCGCGGGACGCCGTGCACCAGATCATCGAGCGCAGCACGGAGTCCGGCCTGGCGGTCCTCCTGGTCTCGACGGACAGCGCCGAACTTGCCCGCCTCTGTGACCGGGTGCTCGTCATGAGCCACGGGCGGGTGGCTCGGGAGATCCGCCGCGGCCGCGACCTCAGTCCGGAAGCCATCGACCTTGCCCAGGTAGCGGCGACCGCGGCATGACGCGTCCGGACCTCGTCGCCGCCCAGCACCACCTCCGCCGTTCAGATCCCCGTCGTTCAGATCCTGCCATCCAGTCTCCGAGGTAGGCCCATGTCAACCCAGGCCAGCGTCCGCCCCAAAGCTGACGGCGGACACAGCGACGACAGCGCCGGGCACGCCGGCGCGCAATCAGTACCGCGGTTCCGCCAACCGATCAGCGCGGTGCTGGGGCGTTACAGCGCGCTGTTTCTGCTGGCCTTCTTCGTCATCGTCTTCGGGGCGCTGAAACCCGATCTCTTCCTGACCGCCAGCACCTTCCGCATCACCTTCAGCGAGGGGGTGGTCACCGCGGTCGTTGCCCTGGCGTTCCTCATCCCCCTCGCCGCCGGGACGTACGACCTGTCGGTCGGGGCGATGATGGGTACGTCTCTCGTCATGATGAACTGGTTCGGCGCGAACACCGACATCCCCATCGGCCTCGTCGCGGTGGGCACGGTGGTCCTCTGCTGCCTGATCGGCCTCGTCAGCGGTCTCATCATCGTGAAGTTCCGCGTCAACTCGCTGATCGCCACTCTCGGCGTCAGCCAGGTCCTCAGTGCCGTCACGCTGAAGGTCTCGAACAACCGGCAGATCACTGGTGCCTTCTCCGACAGGTTCGGACAGCTCGGGGGAAAGATTGTCCTCGGTGTGCCGATCGTCGTGTTGTACCTGCTCGTGCTGGCCGCGGTCATCTGGTTCGTGCTCGAACACACACCGGTGGGGCGCTACCTGTTCGCGGTCGGGAGCAACCCCGAAGCGGCCCGCCTGGCCGGTCTGCCGACCACCAGGCTCACCTACGGGTCGCTGGCGGCGTCCGGCGGAATAGCCGCGATCGCCGGCATCATCTACGCGATGCGGGTCGGCGCCTACAGCGAGCAGGCAGGCCCGGGACTGCTGTTCCCGGCGCTGGCCGCCGTGTTCTTCGGCGCCTCGCAGTTCTCCGGCCGTCCCAACGTCTGGGGCACCCTCGTCGCCTATTTCGCCCTCGCCTTCGGCGTCAAGGGCCTGCAGCTGTCCTTCGGACCGGGGACATTCTGGATCCAGCCGCTCTTCCAGGGCGCGGCGCTGCTCGTCGCCGTCGGTCTCGCCAGCCGCCAGATATCCCAGACCAGGCGCAGCCGCCGCACCCAGGCGGCGGCCGCGGCCGCGGATGCCACGAGGCAGCCGGCATCCTGACAATCCATCCATCGAACTGAGGTGATTCGGATGAGCAGCACACTGGCCGACCCCGCCACCTACCCGATCTCGGAGACGACGGCTCGACTCCTTCGCCGTCCGCTGTTCGGCCACGTCGTCGACGGTGCGGTCGTGCCGTCCCTGGACGGGGCGACCATGCCCGTGATCGATCCCGCCACCGGAAGCCAGATCGCCGTCGCGGCGGCCGGGTCGGCGGCCGATGTGGACCGGGCGGTCGCCTCCGCGCGGGCCGCCTTCGACGACGGCCGGTGGCGCAACCTGGCGCCACTGGAGAAGGAGCGCCGGCTGCGTCGGCTCGGGGCCCTCGTGGCCGAACGTGGGTCCGAGTTCGCCGAGATCGACGTGCTCGACGCCGGCCTGCTGCGGATGTACACCGGCTTCATCGTGCAGTTCGCGGTTGACGGCATCGACTACTACGCCGGCTGGCCGTCCAAGCTGCAGGGCGCGATTCCGCCGGTCCCGTCCGAGTTCGCCGTCTACCAGCACCGCGAGCCGATCGGCGTGGTGGGACTCATCACGCCGTGGAACGGGCCGACGGCCGTCTTCGCGATGGTCGCCGCCGCCGTCAGCGCGGGAAACTCCGTGGTGTTGAAGCCGGCGGAACAGACCCCGATGGCGGCGGTCCTGATGGCGGAGCTGGCGCTCGAGGCGGGCATTCCGCCCGGCGTCTTCAACGTCGTCCAGGGGGTCGGCGAGGTCGTCGGCGCCGCCCTGGTCGAGGCCCGCGGTGTCGACACGATCTCCTTCACCGGCTCGGTGGCCACCGGAAGCGCGATCCAGGCCGCCGCGGCGAAGCGGGTGAAGCGGGTATGCCTCGAGCTCGGTGGCAAGAGCCCGTTCATCATCTTCCCCGACGCCGATCTCGATGCCGCCGCCGCGACGGCGATGGCCGGGGTGTGGGGGGCCTCGGGGCAGGTCTGCACCGCCGGTTCTCGGGTGCTGGTGCACGAGAGCGTGCACGACGAGGTCGTCAAGCGGATCCTCGACGGCTCACGGGCGCTGCGGCTGGGCTCGGGCTTCGACCCGGCCACCGAGGTGGGACCGCTGGTTTCCGCGGAGCAGCTGGAACGGGTCCAGCGGTACGTCGCTGTCGGCCGCGACGAGGGTGCCGACCTGGCTCTCGGGGGGCAGCGGTACGGCGAGGTGGGTTTCTTCCACGAGCCGACGGTGTTCACGGGCGTGCGCAACGACATGCGGATCGCCCAGGAGGAGATCTTCGGGCCGGTGATGTGCGTCCTGCCGTTCGGCTCGGAGGAGGAGGCCTACGCCATCGCGAACGACACGGAATACGGCCTGGCCGCCGGCGTGTGGACCAACGACCTCGGCCTCGCGCACCGTGCCAGCCGCGCATTGCGGGTGGGAACGGTCTGGGTGAACACCTACCAGATGGTCCACCCGACCGTGCCCTACGGCGGGGTGAAGCAGTCCGGCCACGGCCGGACCCTCGGCGCCGCGTCCCTCGACGACTTCACCCAGGTCAAGAGCGTGTGGATGAAGGTAGACGGCTGACCTTTCGCTGCTTCGGCACGCCCGGCGGGCAGCCGGCGCGGGACGGAAACGGAGAGACACTGATGGCTGACAACGCGATCCAGGCACTCATCGACCGCACCGAGATCACCGACACGATCTACCGGTACGCGTCGTGCATCGACCGCCGGGACAACGACGGGATACGCGCCGTGCTCGCCGACGACCTGTGGGCGCAGTACGGCAACGCCGACCCGATCGTCGGCGGTGACAACGTCGTGAAGTGGATCGACGAGTTCACGCGGGACGCCTTGTACCAGCACCACCTGCTGAGCGTGTACCACGTCGACGTCGACGGCGACGTGGCCGACGCGCTCGTCTATCACACCTCCCACCAGGAGTTCGGCGGCAATCCGGGCACGATGCACATCCTCGTCGGCCGGTATCACTTACAGCTCCGGCGTGGCTCCGACGGCTGGCGGATCAGCAGGCTCGTGTTCGAGATCGGGTGGGGAGACCGCAGGACCGACTCCACCGGCTACCTGGCGGAGGTCGGGGGCCGCGGTCCCGCGACCCTCCCGTCGACTCCGCCGGCACTCTGACAAATTCCTCATGATTCATGAGCTTCGTTGTGGATCGCGGCCAGCCGGCTCGTCCCGGGGGAGGGGCCGGCCGGCCGAGCCGACGCGAGAGGTGCTCCGATGCCTTCTGTCATCCGCGGTATCGCGGTCATCGATGCCGACACGCACGTCGTGGAACCGCCCGACCTGTGGACCTCCCGGGTGTCGAGTGCATCGGCCCAGGACGTGCCGCATGTGCGCTGGGACGACCGGGCCGGCGACGAGGCCTGGTTCATCGGCGACCAGCGACTCGCCGCGGTGGGCAATCCGGCCATGGCCGGGTGGGGGGAGTACCCGCCGGACCACCCGCGGCGGTGGGCGGACATCGACCCGGTGACCTGGGACGCACGACTACGCCTCGAGCGGATGGACTCCTACGGCATCCATGCCCAGGTGCTCTACCCGAACGTCGCGCTGTTCGACGCCAGCAAGATCCTCGGGATGCGCGACGCCGGGCTCCAGCTTGAGTGCGTGCGCGCGTACAACGACTTCCAGGTCGAGTGGGGGAGCGTGGCCCCCGACCGGTACCTTCCCGTGGCCTCGCTGCCGTTCTGGGACCTCTCGGCGACGATCGCGGAGATGGAGCGCTGCCGGGCCATGGGGCACCGGGGCGTCATCTTCAGCCAGGACCCCGGCTACTTCGGTCTCCCGGTCCTCACGGACCGGCACTGGGACCCCATGTGGGCCGCGGCCGAGGAGATGGGCCTCCCGGTCAACTTCCACATCGCGTCCGGAGACCTCTCACCCATGGCGGGCGGGCACCCGGACAACGGCCCGCACGCGAACTACGCCAGCGTCGGCGTCTCGTTCTTCATGAGCAACGCCCGGACGATCGCCCAGCTCGTGTGCGGGGGGATCTGCCATCGGTTCCCGAATCTCGACTTCGTGTCGGTGGAGAGCGGGGTCGGCTGGATCCCCTATGCGCTCGACGCGCTGGACTGGCAGTGGAAGAACTGCGGAGTCGCCAAGGAACACCCGGAATACGAGCTGCTGCCCAGCGAGTACTTCCGCCGGCAGATCTACGGCTGCTTCTGGTTCGAGGCCGAGAACGCGCGCTACGCCATCGAGCGGCTCGGCCCCGACAACATCCTCTACGAGACCGACTTCCCGCATCCGACGAGCATGTCGCCCGGGCCGGCCAGCACGGCGGTCGCTCCGAACGAGTTCCTGGACAATTCCTTCGGAGACCTGCCCGAGGCGACGCTGCGCAAGATCCTGCACGACAACGCCGCTCGCCTCTACCGCGTCCGATGACGGCGACGAACGAGGAGTTCCAGCACCGCGACCGCTGCGCGATCGTCGGGATCGGCGCCACGGACTACTCGCGTGACGCCGGTCGCAGCGACCTGACCCTCGCGACCCAGGCCGCGCTGGCCGCCATCGAGGATGCCGGCCTGACGCCGGGCGACATCGACGGCATCGTCCGCTGCGACATGGACACCGTCCTGCACAACGACCTGGCCGACTCGCTCGGGATCGACGAACTCACCTACTGGGCGGAGGTGGGGCCTGGGGGAGTGGCGCCGTGCGCCATGGTCGGGCAGGCGGTGGGCGCCATCCTCTCGGGCCAGGCGACGACGGTCCTCGTGTTCCGGGAACTCAGGGGCCGATCGGGGCGCCGGTTCGGGCTGTCCGCGGCGGCCGAGGCGAAGGCGGGCGGGGCGAAGGTAGGTGGATGGGGCAGCTACGACGAGTTCTTCGCTCCCTACGGGCTGCTCACTCCCGGGCAGATCTTCGCCGTCATGGCCCAGCGTCACATGATCGAGTACGGCACGAAGAAGGAGGAGATCGGCCACATCGCGCTCACCTGCCGGGCCAGGGCGAACGCGAACCCCGCGGCGCAGATGCACGCTCGCACCCTCACCATGGACCAGTACCTGTCGGCCCGCCCGATCGCCCGGCCACTCGGGCTGTTCGACTTCTGCCTCGAGACCGACGGGGCCTGCGCCGTGGTGGTGACCAGCGCCGCCCGCGCCCGTGACTGTCGAAAGCCTCCGGTCCTGATTCGGGCGGTCGCCCAGGGCAGCGTGCCCGACCCGCAGCCCGGAATCCAGTTCCCGGTCCTGATGCGGAAGTCGATCACCGAGCTGCCGGCTAGTTCGGTCGCTCGCACGTTGTACCGACGGGCGGGCCTCGGCCCGCAGGACGTGGACGTCGCCCAGATCTACGACTGCTTCACGATCACCGTCCTGCTCCAGCTCGAGGACTGGGGCTTCTGCAAGAAGGGCGAAGGCGGGCCGTTCGTGGCCGGCGGCGAGATCGATCTCGGGGGCGGCATTCCGATCAACACCGGCGGCGGCCACCTGTCCGAGGGCTACATCCACGGCATGAACCACATCCTCGAGGGGGTCCGCCAGATCCGTGGAGAGTCCACCTCCCAGGTCCCGGGCGCCGAGGTGTGCCTGGTCACCTCGACCCCGCTGCCGCCGGGCAGCGCGCTGATGCTGCGAGCGGCGTGATGGACCGGATCCGACGCACCCACCTCGTCCCGGTCGACGACGATCCCGACACCGGGGGCTTCTTCGAAGCGGCCCGGCGCGAGGAACTGGTCATCCGGGTGTGCGCGGGCTGCGGTGCCGTTCTCCACCTGCCGCGGGCCTACTGCCACACCTGTGGAAGCTGGGACGGCCGTTGGCGGCCGGTGGCGGGTTTCGGAACCCTGTACTCGTGGACGGTCGTCGAGCACCAGGTCCACCCGTTGTACCCGGTGCCCTACACGGTGGTCCTCGTCGAGCTCGAGGACGTCCCGTCCGTCCGGTTCGTCGGCCACCTTCCCGGTGCCCCCGACCTTGTTCCGGGCCAGCGCATGCGGGTCTGGTTCGACGACACCACGGGCGCGGTCGTGCCGCAGTGGCGACCGGTCGGTGACATCACCCAGCCGGGTGAGGAGGCGGACGGGGTCGGTGCCGTCCCGCCTGGGGAACTCTCGAGCTGGAGCCGGAGGTGCGGGAATGGCTGGAGCGGTTGCCGACCGGCCAGTTTGCGGCCGTAGCGTTCTACGTGGACGTGCTTGCCAGCCGTGGCCCGCTGCTGGGTGAGCCGTACAGCCGGCAGCTGGACGGCAAGCTGCGTGAGCCGCGGTTCTACCTGGACGGCCGGGCGGTGCGGGTGACGTACTGGCTGGCCCCGGGGCAACAGGCCGTGCTGCTGACGGTGTTGACCAAGACCCAGATGCGCGAACGCGGCCAGGTCGACCGCGCGAAGCGGACGCTGGCCCGCTGCCTGGCGGAGCGGCACACCGCTGACGAGGACGACCGGCGTGAGGGAGGCGAGGGCCGCGGCTGAGCGCGGAGACTGGGCGCGGCTGCGCGGTCGGCGGATGGCCGAGCGGGCCGTCGGGCCGGTGTCCGAGCCGGCTGAGGAGGGCTCTCGTCGTCGAAGCCGAGCACCTCGGAACCCTCGCCGAGCAACGCGGCAGCGTGGGGCACGCCCGGGATCAGCGGCCGAACTAGCTGTTTGCTCGCTCTGGGCGTCACGCTCGACCTGCCCACGATCGGCGTTGCGAAGACGACGTTCCGCGCCCGCGCGCGGCCGAGGCGGTCAGCTGCCCGGGTGGTCTCGGGCAGGCGGTAGCACGGGCAGAGTCCAGCACGCGGCTCGCCGCGGCCACCGGCGCGCACGACGCCGTCGGGACACCCGGCCCATCAGCGACGCGAGGCCCCTGAGCATGTGACCGCAGCCCTCTATTCACCTGATAAGGTGCGAATCTCCTTTCCTGGACGGAGTAGTCAGCGGTCGGTCATTTGTCGGCTGCGGGATGAGAGATGCGTGCGGCTGGCGTTGAGGGCGCTCGCGGTGGCAGCGATCAGCTGCCTCGTCGCCTGCGGAAGCAGTAGTGGTGCCGGCGGCGGAACGGACGGTGGCAACATTCGCGCCGTGGACGGACCGGTCGACACAGGCAGCCTGGGCGAGATCTGCGATGGAAGAACCGCCCTGACCTCCGCGCCTCCCTACTCCGGGCCGGCGCCGCATCCGGTGACAGTGTTCAGCCAGCAGCAGGGAAACGATCCCACCGGGCCGACGTTCCCCATCCGGGTGCTGAGCAACGTAGGCCAGGCCGAGCAGGAGCCGTTCCAGTCGCCGACGGCGCGGACCCAGCTTGTCGCGTGCGCCGAGCGGGCCGACCGCACGCCGACGGAGGTCGCCTGCCGGTTCGACATCGGCAGCCAGGACCGGGTGCCGTTCTTCCGCACCTCCTACCGGATCACGGTGCGCGAGGCGCATTCGGGAAAGGTCGTCGCCACCATCCCGGTGGACCCGGCCGCGGCTGGATGTCCGACCTCGGTGAAGGTCGCGTGGTCCGGCGCGGAGGTGTTCAGCGCACCAACCGACCGTCAGCTCGTGTCCGCGCTGGCGGCGTTCACCTCCTGGGACGGGACGGGGACTTCGCCACCAGCCGGGGAGCCGGCCGACATCCCGGCCCCGGCTGCTGCTCCCGTCGTCGCGGGCTCAGTGCGCATGACGACCGCGGCGGCGGTGGACCCGACGAGCCCGGTGATTCGTGATCATCTCGCGTTCTGGGCCACCTTTGCCGCGATCCAGGAAGGCAACCGCGCCGAGTTCAGCGCTCTGCGGGATCGGGTTGACCCGGAGTTTCTCGGCACACTGACTACCATTCTCGACCAGTCCCGGAGCGACCCGGGCCGGTCCACCCGTGGCCCGCTGCATCTGATGGTGACCGGGGTGTCACAGGAGAACGGCGCCGTGGCGGTGGACAGCTGCGTGGACGAGACCGAGCGGGAGACGATACGGCAGTCCGAGCCCACCGGGGAGATCGGCATCCGGCACCGGCTGCGGGTCACCATGCGCCAGGCCGCCGGCGGCTACCTGGCCACGGGTTTCGCGGATGCGCCACCGGCCGCATGCCCTCCACCGACCGGGAAGGTCGGCTAGGGCGGGAGCGGCGCACTGTCGCGTCGGGGCGAGGTCCCGCAGCGCCGGCGCCAGCTCCCGCCATTCGCGTTCCGGCAGCGCGGTGGGGTCCACCCGGTGATCGACTTCAGGGCAGGTCAGGCGCGCGGGTTGCGGCGCTGCTCACGGCGCGCCCGGGCGCCGGGCGGGGTCCGCGGAACCTCGTCGACCCGGCTCGTCAGATGCTTGTAGCCGTGACCATGCTCGTCCAGCCAGGCCCGCGCGCGGCCTTCGGCCTGGCCGATCGCCGCCTCCGCGTCGGAGTCGGCGGTGATCTGGAACCGGAAGCTGAAGAACGGCCGCGCCCTGGTCCTGCGGCTGGCCCGGGAGAACAGCGGCTGGGGCTACCGGCGGATCCACGGCGAACTCCTGGTCCTCGGCATCAAGGTTGCTCCGTCCACGGTCTGGGAGATCCTGCGCGACGTGGGCATCGACCCCGCGCCCGAGCGGACCGCCAACCTGGAGCTGCTGGCCGGGCTGGACGGCGGGGTCGCTGGCGGGCCGCCGCGATCCTGCTGCGGTTGTGGGATGATCGGCTCGTGACGACGCGCGGCACCGTTCGGGAGTTGTCGAACGAGCGGGGTTGGGGAGTCATCGACTCACCGGAGACCCCCGGCGGTTGCTGGGCCCAGTTCGGCCACCTGCTGATCGGCGGCTACGGCAGCCTGCATGCCGGGCAGCAGGTCGAGCTGGACTGGGAGGCGCCTGGCCAGGACGGCTACCCCTACCGCGCCGTGCGTGTCTGGCCGGCGGGGCAGCGACCCGTCGAACCGGAGATCGTCGGCCAAGGAGAAGGCAGCTTCAGTAGCACCTCACGATCAACCGGGAGGACGACCCAGCCCCGATCTGACCACACGGCGCTTCCGATGAGACCGATCGCGGGCCGAAACAGCCAGCAAGCGAGCCGCCGCCGACCGCAAACGGACGTGATGAGTAGCCGGGCCGGGTTGGAAGATCCGATGAACAGCGGCCCATCTGGGCGGACCGATCCGCTGGCCCGCCCGCCGGCCGCGGGCGGATCGTTTCCCGGCGGCCGACGATTGTCGGTGACCGCAGTGGGAGGACTCCACCCGTGACCGCATCGGACCAGGCTCCCCCGCCCGCTGGCCCCGCCGGTGGCGACAGCCCGGACGTCCCGGCCCAGCCGGCCGGCCGGCGCCGGGCGCCGGTGAGGATGACGGGCCGGATCGTCCCGACCGACTCCACGCACCGGGTCACCACCCTCGAGCTCTTCTTCGACCTCGTCTTCGTCTTCGCCTTCACCCAGGTGACCGCGCTGGTCGCCGACGACCCGACAGCGCGCGGCGCCCTGCGCGGCCTGCTGCTCCTCGCGATCCTGTGGTTCGCCTGGATGAGCTACGCCTGGCTGGGCAATCAGGCGCGGGCAGACGAAGGTGTGCTGCGGGCGGCGTTGATCGCCGCCATGATGGCGATGTCCGCGGCGTCGCTGGCGGTGCCGGAGGCGTGGAACGACCTGCCCGGCGGCCTTGACGCCCCGGTGGTGCTCGCGCTGGCGATCGTCGTCGTCCGCGTCGAGCATCTCCTGGTTTACGCGGTAGCGGCGCGTGGGGATGCCGCGCTGTTGCGCCAGATCGTGGTTGCGGCCGTGCCCGTCGCCGTGGCCGCGGTCCTGCTCGTCGTCGGCGCATTCGCCGACGGCGGGACTCGGACCTTGATCTGGCTCGCCGCGCTCGCCGTCGACTACGGCGGCATCTTCGTGACCGCGGGCGAGGGCTGGCGGGTGCATGCCCCGGGGTACTTCTCCGAGCGGCACGGGCTGATCGTGATCGTGGCACTGGGCGAGTCCGTCGTCGCCCTCGGCGCCGGCGCCGCGGCGTATCCGGTGAGTTGGGCCGTTCTCGCCATGATGGCGCTGGCGATCGCGGTGTCGGCGACGATGTGGTGGCTGTACTTCGACGTCGTCGCGCTCGTCGCTGAGCGGATCCTGCGCCGACGAACCGGCGCCGCCCGGTCGGCGATGGCCCGCGACACCTACACCTACCTGCATTTCCTGTTGGTCCTCGGGATCCTGACGACCGCGCTCGGCATAAAGAAGGTGGCCGGCTATGTCGCGGACACGACCGACCATGACCTGACCGATCCGGTCAAGGGTCTCGCCGCCGTGACGCTCGGGCTGGGACCGGCGCTGTATCTCATTGGTGTCAGTTCCATCCGGTGGCGCAACGTCGGAAAGCCGAATCTGCCGAGGCTGGTCGTCGCTGTGCTGCTGCTCGCGATCATCCCCGCGCTGAGCCGTCTGCCCGCGCTCGCCGCACTCGGGCTGGTCACGGTGACGATGGCCGGCGTGACCGCGTTCGACGACGTCCGCCTTGCCAAAGCGCGGGACGTCATCCGCCACCATGATGGCCTCGCGCACCTCACCCCGGCGGACCTCGCCGAACCAGTCCCGCAACCCCGCCAGGAACCCGGCCGATAGGGGCCGACACCGGCCCGAGTTCATGCGACCTGGCGTGCAGCGGGTGGGGGTCGACGCGCCCGGGCGGCGTCATCAGCGCGCCGCCAGGCGACACCGACGTCACCCCCTCCGGCGTAGTCCCCCCGGCTCCCGTCGGCGGCGGTGCCCCGCGGGGCACCGCCGCCGACGGACCTGGCTGATCCCGCCCGTCCTCGTCACCGTCGTCGTTCTTATGGCCGTGGGGATGACCGCGTTCATCGTCAGCCACTCGGACGACTCGCCGGCGGGCACGCCCGCCGCGGCCGGAACCACCCCCGCCGTGCAGTCCGTCCCCCCGGCACCTACCCGCACCCGGCCGCCCAGCCCCGGGCCCGCCTACGTCGGCGAGGCATCGAGATCGAGGGCTTCGACCCGGAGGCCGTGGCGGTGAGCAAGGACGGCACGCTGTACGTGTCCAGCAACTCCTTTTCCGGCAGCGCCGTGATCTACCGGATCGACCCTGACGGCGCCCTCTACTTCACCGATCTCGTCAACTCCACGGTCGAGCGGATCGACGCGGGGAGCAGGCCCGCGCCACTAGGCGGCGGATCATCGACGCGGGCTTGGAGCTGTTCCTGCGGCAGGGGTACGCCGCCACCAGACTCGACGAGATCGCCGAGCAGGCCGGGGTGGCGGTCCAGACCGTCTACTTCCACTTCGGCAACAAGCGGACCGTGCTCAAGGAGGGCGTCGACATCCTCGCGGCCGGCGACGACGAACCCGTGGCGGTCCTGGACCGGCCCTGGATGGACCAGGTGCGCGACGAACCCGACCCCCATCAGGCGCTGGCGCTCTGGATGGCACACTGCCGGGCCCTTTTCACCAGGGTCGGTCCACTCATGCGGATCGTCCGCGACGCCGCCGGCGCCGACCCGGACATGGCCGAACAATGGGAGGTCAACAAGCGGCAACGCCTCACCGCATATCGCGTCATCGCCGAACTGCTCGCCGCCAAGCAGGGCCTACGCGGCGGACTGTCAGTCGACGAGGCCGCCGACATCCTCTTCGCTCTGGTGAGCTTCGAGGTGTATCTGGCGCTCACCGCCGACCGCGGGTGGACACCGGAGCGGTGGGAACACTGGACGATCGGCACTCTCACCGCCGACCTCCTGCGGTGGGACACCCGACCCGCAGACACCGCCGCCCTCATCGACACGACCAACCTCGCCTCAGCGCCCGGCCCGTCTACCTGCCGGCCAGCTGTTGTAGGTCGTCAGCGACTGCCCATGCGTCAGCAGCTCGTTGGCCGACACGGTGACCGGCTCGAAGGTGGCGATGTTGCCTTAGACCACGATCCGGCCACGCGAGGCTAGCCGTGCCAGCGTCGCCAGGCGGGTCGGGCCGCTGCTCGGGTCCAGGATCACCTCAGCCGCGTCGGCGGCTTTGTCTTGCCGGCACACACCGACTGGATCGAGAGCCACGATCCTGCCTATGTCGCCGAACTGACGTCGTGGAGCCGGGCCGAGCGCGACGCGGCAGACGGCATTCCGCGCTACTCGGTCGTCACCACGGCGCAGACCCGCGAGTCGCTATTCGTGCTGCGGGACTTCGACGTGATCGACAAGGCGGGCACGCGGGTAGCGGACTTCACGGTCGAACGTCCGACCGTCATCGCGGTCGGCACCCACTTCGACCGGCCGGCCGACCAGTTCCTCGCGGGCACGGCGTTTGGGCGGCTGCTGCTCGCCGCGACTGCGCGCGGCGCTGCCGCCTCCCCGCTCGGCCAGGTCGTCGACATCACTCTCCCCGCTCCCTGCTCGGCGAGACGGCCGGAGGGACGGGCCATGTCCAGATGCTGCTGCGCGTCGGATACCCCGACCCGGCCGCGGGACGTCTGGCGACCCCGCGCCGGCCTGTCGACGACGTCCTCGACATACCCTGACCATCGCTCGGCTCCGCCCTTTCAGCCTCGCTGCCAGCCAGATCACCACTCCGGCGGCTGTTCCGTCACCAGCCCCGGTCGCGGCAGCCACACGCAGCCGCGGCCGGAACTTGGAATCGAGGCGGGCTGTCCTTCCCATGGCACCGGTCAGGGCTGGCGGGGTCATTGTTCTGCCGGCCCCGCCCAGTTCTGGACCTCGGGCAGATCCTGGAAATGCTCGACGGGGACTGTTCGCACACCCCAGATGCCACACCGGAACCGCGCCCGCTGTTACCCGGCGAGACCGTGGTCACCAATTGCTACCGTTCGTAGTCGATTGCTCGGGAGCCAGGAGGGACTCGAACCACCAGTCCGACCCGAGGACCTGCCCGTTTGCCGCCATCCGGGTCGTTCACGCCGATAGGTCGAACCTATTTATGCAGGTCGGACGGTTCATCGCGAAGCGTGGTGGGGCGGGTGGGGCTCGAACCACGACCGGAGGATCATGAGTTCCCGGTCAGGGCACGCGGTAGCCGTCGCGGGTGAGAAGGCGGACGGGGTCGGTGCCGTCCCACTGGGCGCAGGTGGCCGCGACGCGCGCGAGCTGCTTCAGGAATCCCGGGGTGCGCTCGACGACCTCGGTGACGAACCCGAAGTCCTCGAGCGTGTCGAAATAGCCGACGCGGATGCCATCCGCGGAGGTGAGCTCACAGGCGAGCTCGTAGCCGTTGCCCTGGTAGAAGGCCCGCTTGCCGTCGTAGTCGGGCGTGACCGTGCAGAGCTGGTGGAAGCCCGCCCGGCCGGCGAGGGCCTGCTCGCGGAAGATGCTGTCGCGGTCGCAGCGCTGGGTGATGAGCTCGATCTGGACCGGGCCGGCCTGGGCCACGCCGACCTGGAGGTTGATCCCCGTGGCGGCACCACGGTAGGTGCAGGCCTGCTCGATGGGTGGCAGCACGTGGAACGGGCCGACGCCGAACACCGCCGCCCATCGGCGGGCGGCGGCGACGAGGTCGTCGACGACGAAGCCGAGCTGGAACAGCCGGTACTCGCCCTCCGGCCAGGGCTGCTGGAAGAGAGGGTGCTGGAACGCTAGCGGCGGGAACGGGCCAGCCGGGATCTCGGTCGTCACGTCGACGCTCCCTTCGGGCGCACGAGCACCTCCTGAGCCACGGTGGCCACCAGGCGCCCGTCGGCGTCGTGGATCGCGCCGCGCACGAGGCCGCGGTGACCCGCGACGACGACCGCCTCCTGGGTGTGCCGGTGCCAGCGGTCGAACCGTACCGGGCGGTGGAGCCAGATGGTGTGGTCGAGGCTGCAGGCCGACGAGTAGTCCGGGGTGGCGCCGTCGGGATAGGACCGGAAGGCCATGTCGAGCAGGAAGTAGTCGCTCGCGTAGGTGAGCAGCGCCGCGTGCAGGCCCGGGTCGGCGCCGACGTCGCGGGGCAGGCGCATCCAGTGCGAGCGCGGCCCGGCGGCCGGAGTGCCGCCCATGAAGACGACCGGTTCGGCGAGCCGCATCTCGAGCGGCGGCGGGCGGTCGACCCAGAACAGTGCCTGCGGCCGTAGCTCCGGCGGGGCCTTGACCGCCCAGTCCTGGAGCAGCGGCAGCAGTTCGGGGTCCGCGGTGGGGACCGACGGGTCGACCGGGGGCTCGGGGCCGGGGCCGTTCGCGTGGAAGGTGACGATCGCGGCCAACAGGACGCGGTCGCCTTGGCGGACCGTCACCTGACGCGTCGACATCGACCGGCCGTCGCGCACCCGGTCGACCACCAGCTCGACAGCGACCCCCGGCTTGCCGGCCTGGACGAAGGAGGCGTGCAGCGAGGACGGCTCCTGGCCGGTGACGGTCGCGCGTGCCGCCACGAGCGCCTGGGCGAGCGACTGCCCGCCGAAGACACGGTTGAACCGGGGCGGCTCGGAGCGGACCCGGAACCGGTCGGCGCCGAGCGGCTCGAGCTCGAACGCGGCGAGCAGCCCGTCGAGCGAATCGAGGACCGTCTGGCGCAGGGCGGGGTCGATGCTCACGCGGCCATCACACCATCCGTCCACGGTTTGGATCAAATATCCATGCCTCGCGCCGGTCGTTCCTCCAAACTAGGCTCCACGTCCCGTGGGATGCCAAGAAGGACGATTACCGTGTTAGCCGGCGAGAAGATCCTGATCACGGGTCCGGCCGGCCGCATCGCCTACGGCCTGGCCCGCTCGCTGGCTCGCGACAACGAGGTCTGGGGCATCGCCCGCTTCACCGATCCGTCCGCGCGGGCGAAGGTCGAGGCGCTCGGCGTCACGACCAGGGCCGTCGACATCGCCGACGGACCGCTCGACGACCTGCCCACCGACTTCACCCACCTCCTGCACCTGGCGGCCGACTTCAGCGCCGACGACTACGACCGGGCGATCCGGGTGAACGCCGAGGCGACCGGCCGCCTGCTGGAGCACTGCCGGTCCGCGAAGTCGGCGCTCGTGATGTCGACGGTCTCGACCTACAAGCCGCACCCCGACCCGTGGCACGCCTTCCAGGAGAGCGATCCGCTGGGGGACGCGATGGCGCCCCCCTCGGCGCCGTACTCCGTCTCCAAGATCGCCCAGGAGGCGGTGGCCCGGTACTGCGCCCGGTCGTTCGACCTCCCGGTGACCATCGCCCGGATGGGCTGCGCGTACAGCGACGAGGACGGCCTCCCGGTCTGGCACCTGGCTGCGGTGGCGGCCGGGGAGCACGTCAGGACCCGGTGGGACCCGATGCCGTACAGCCCGATCCACGACGACGACATCTGCGCGCAGGTCGAGCCCCTGCTCGACGCCGCGAGCGTGCCGGCGACGATCGTGAACTGGTGCGGCGACGAGGCCGTGAGCGTCCAGCAGTGGTCGGCGTACTTCGGCGAGCTCCTCGGCGCCCGGGCCGAGGTGGATGTGGACCCGATCCCGGGTGCCTCCATCGGTTCCGTCGGCGACTCCACCAGGCGCGTCTCGATCACCGGCCCCTGCCAGGTCGGATGGCGGGAGGGCTTTCGCCGCGTCGTCGAGCGCCTGTACCCCGACCGGGTGCGCGTGGGCGTGGCGGGGAGCTGAGTGATGCGCTACCCGACCAGCGAGCGTCTGCTGGACGCGGCGGTCACGGCGACCGGTCTCACCGACTTCGGCCCAGGCGACTTCCGCGAGGGCCTCGACGTGCTGCTCGACAGCCTCGATCGCGACGGCGACCTGAGCCCGGACACCGACGCCGCCGTCATCGGGGTCTTCCACCGCCGGCTCGTCAACCGTCTCGAACTGGAGGCGTGGTATCGCGAGCACCCCGAGATCGAGGATCTGCCCGTGCGCGGGCCGGTGGACGTCAACGGCCTGCCGAGGACCGGCACGACCGCACTCGCGAACATCCTGTCGCTCGATCCGCAGTTCCGTGGGCTGCGCGGCTGGGAGCAGTCGAAGCCGTGCCCGCCGCCGGAGCTCGACACCGAGCTGACGGACCCGCGGCGGTTGGCGCTGGTCAAGGAGTACGCGGAGACTTCCGCCGACCTGAAGGCGATGCACCTCTACGACGCCGACGCGACGATGGAGGACAGCGAGATCCTCGGGATGTCGTTCCACGGCCAGCAGATGACGCTGCCGGTGTACGGCTACCACGCCTGGTGGCGTGGCGCCGACCTGGCGGACACGTTCCAGCATCACCGGCGCGCCATCAAGCTCCTGCAGTCGCGCCGGCCGCCGGACCTCTGGCTGTTCAAGGCACCACACCACAAGTTCCACCTGGAGCCGTTGGCCGCCGCCTACCCGGACGCGCGGTTCGTCATGACGCACCGCGACCCCGCGAAGGCGGTGCCGTCCTACGCCAGCATCGTGTCCGCGATCCTCCCGCCGGCGGCGGGGGAGCGCGACCACCGGCGGCTCGGCCAGGAGATCTGCGAACATCTGCGCGTCGGCATGGAGAACGCGGTCGCCGCGCGCGCCCGCCTGGGCGAGGACCGGTTCTTCGACGTGCATCACCGCGAGTTCGTCGCCGACCCGATGGGCACAGTCCGGCGGGTCTACGACTTTCTCGGCCTCGAACTGCGGCCGGAGGTCGAGCGCGCGATGGCCGACTGGCACGCGGCCAACCGGACCGGGGCGCACGGCGTCCACCACTACACCGCCGAGCAGTTCGGGCTGGACGAGGAGCAGATCCGCGCCGACTACGAGTTCTACATCCGGCGCTTCGGCATCGAGGTCGAGCGCAAGAAGGTCGAACGCTGAGGGGATACGGACGATGAGCCTGCCCACGTGGTCCGAGCAGATGAAGGCTCTCGACGGCGTCGCCGACAACCTGATCGCCCAGTGGCGGCCGGGGGGCGCCTCCGAGGCCGAGACGCAGGACATGAACAAGCTCGCGCTGTCGATCCTGGCCGGCGGCTACCTGTGCCGGGTCTACACCGACGCCCGCCGGCCCGTGTTCATGCCGCTGTGGAACTACGCGTTCAACCAGGGCGGCCCCGACCCCGACTACGTCTACTCGACGGCCGAGGTCGCCGCCGACGGCGTGTACGAGATCTCCGGCTACCGCGGCACGACCCGGTTCGTCGAGATCACCCAGCAGAGCTTCGACATCATGAGCCCGGCGGACATGAGCGGGGGTCCGGTCCCGGCGACGCACGACCTGGACGATCTCCAGCTCGGCGCGGACGGCCGCTTCAGCGTGCTGCTCAGCGCCCAGCGGCCGGACGGCCACACAGGGGACTGGTGGCGGTTGGAGCCGACCACGCGTCGCCTGCTCATGCGGAAGTGCTCGTGCGACTGGGTCCGGGAGGAGGACGCCCGGGTCGCGATCAACCGGCTGGACGACGGGGGCACCGACATGTCGCCGGGCGAGGTCGCCCGGCGCTTCTCCGATCTGGCCGCCTGGGTCGAAGGCATGATCGCCTTCGACATGAAGCTGGTGCGCTACTACCGCGAGCACCACGGGGTCAACACGCTGCTGCGTTCCAAGAAGATCGACGAGATGGGTGGCCTGCCGGCGCAGGTCTACTACGACGGCATCCACGAGATCGGCGACGACGAAGCGCTGATCATCGAGACCGAGCTGCCCAGGCGGAGCCGCTACTGGCAGGCACTCGTCGCCGACGACCGGTTCTGCACGGTCGACTGGGTGAACCGGCAGTCCAGCCTCAACGACACGCAGGCCCGCCTCGA
This sequence comes from Pseudofrankia saprophytica, assembly GCF_000235425.2. Taxonomy (NCBI): domain Bacteria; kingdom Bacillati; phylum Actinomycetota; class Actinomycetes; order Frankiales; family Frankiaceae; genus Pseudofrankia; species Pseudofrankia saprophytica. Next base: position 5,007,085 of record NZ_KI912266.1, on the reverse strand, counting down.
CGGCGACGGCAGGTTCCGCGCCGTCATCTCGCGGCTCGACCCGGGTGTGCCCAACTGGCTCGACAAGGCGGACTACCCCTGGGGGGTCATCCAGCTGCGCTGGAACCATGCCAGCGACCATCCCGACCCCACGATCAGGAAGGTACCGTTCGCCGACCTGCGCAGGTACCTGCCGGCCGACACACCCCAGGTCAACCCAGCCGAGCGCGCGGCACAGCTGCGTGTCCGCCGGGAGGGCGCCCAGCTTCGCCGAATCTGGTGACCGACTCACCAGGAAAGACCCAACAGCAGAAGCGGAGAACCGGCATGGAGATCCACGAGGCGCTCTACACGACGAGGGCGATGCGGCGGGTGCGCCCCGACCCGATCCCGGCCGACGCCCAGGCCCGCATCCTCGACGCGGCCATCCGGGCCCCGAGCGGCGGCAACACCCAGGGGTGGCGTTTCCTGCTCGTCGACGATCCCGCGGTCAAGGGCCAGCTGGGCGTCCATTACCGACAGGCCCTGACGAGGCTGTGGGAGACCTTCTACGCCGACCGTCTCGCCGCCGCCCGAGCGAACCCGGACGACGACGAGAGCGCCACACTGCTGCGGATCCAGCGCTCGTCGGACTGGCTGGCCGACCACTTCGCCGAGGTGCCGCTCTTCCTCTTCGCGTTCGTGCAGCGGGACCCGACGGGCGGATCGATCTACCCGGCGGTCTGGAACGCGCAGCTGGCCGCCAGAGCCGAGGGCATCGGGAGCTCGCTGACCAGCGTGCTGGGCGCGTTCGCGAAGGAGGAGGTGCTGAAGATCCTCGAGGTCCCCGCCGACGAGGGGTGGATCAACGCCTGCTGCGTCAGCTTCGGCTACCCGACCGGACGCTGGGGCGTCGCCGCGCGGCGGCCCGTGCATGAGGTGGCCGCCCGCAACCGCTGGAACGGCCCGCTGGGCTTCGAGGTGCCGTCACCGCTCTGGCCGCCGGCCGAGCGATCGGACGAGCGCCCGGCCGGGTGAGCGGGCCGCTATCCATGCGCCTGGACTTCACCCGCGAGGACATCGACGCCGACGACGCGACCATCCGGGCTCATGCCGGCCAGGCTCCGGTGGGGCCGCTTCTCGCCTCCGTCGCGCACCTCACCGGCGAATATGATCTGTTGGCCGACGACATCCGGCCCGACCCGGCGTTGCCGTGGATGGCTCCGGACTACGGCTACCCAGCCGAGATGGCGGCGAGATCTCGCGAACGGGCCGCCGACGCGCTGATCCGCTACCGCGACCGCGGCTGCCCGCGGCCCGTCGATCCGACTCCCCGGCAGCTGCGGGCGCTGGTCGAGTTCGTCGTCGCGCCGGCGGACCTCGACGACCACTACCTGGAGCTGCTCGAGGAGGAGCTGGCGCTGGGCGGCCTGGATCCACGGGCGCCCGGGTGGCATGCCGCCAGCAGGGCACCGCGGCGCCGGTTCCGCGTGGCCGTCATCGGCGCGGGGACGTCCGGCATCGTCATGGCGCACCGGCTGAACCAGGCGGGCGTCGACGTGCGGGTCTTCGAGAAGAACCCCGACGTCGGGGGGACGTGGCTGGAGAACTCCTACCCCGGCTGCCGGGTGGACGTGCCCAACCACCTTTACAGCTACTCGTTCGCGCAGACCGGCCACTGGCCGCAGTTCAACTCCACCCAGCCCGTCCTGCTGGACTACTTCCGAAGCTGTGTCGAGAAGTTCGGGCTTGCCGGCCTGATCAGCTTTGGGGCGGAGGTCGTCGAGGCTCGCTGGGACGAGCGGACGAGTCGCTGGACGCTGCGCGTACGGGACGCCTCCGGCGGCGAGAGCACCCATGAGGCGGAGGCGGTGGTCAGCGCGGTCGGCCAGCTCAACCGCCCGAGCCTGCCCGACATCGCGGGGATCGACAGCTTCCGCGGGCCATCGTTCCACTCGGCCCGCTGGCGGCCGGACGTCGACGTCACCGGGCTGCGGGTCGCGGTCATCGGCACCGGCGCGAGCGCCGTCCAGTTCGTGCCCCGGCTGGCCGAGCGCGCCGGCGCGCTGACCGTGCACCAACGGACCGCGCCCTGGCTGCTGCCGATCCCGAACTATCTCGACGACCTGCCCGCCGGCATCCAGTGGCTGTTGCGGCACGTACCCGACTACGCCCGCTGGGACCGGCTGGGCACCTTCGGCCGGCTCCAGGAAGGCACGCTCCCGCAGACCGTCGTGGATCCCGGCTGGGACCGGTCCAACAACTCGGTCAGCGCGGCCAACGACGTGGCGCGGCGGCGGCTGACCGCGTGGTACGAGGTGGCGTTCCCCGACCCGGCCCTGCGCGCCAAGGTGCTGCCGACCCATCCGTACGGCGCGAAGCGCATGCTCCCCGACAACGGCACCTACGCGCGCACCCTGCAGCGCCCGAACGTCACCCTGGAAACCACCGGGATCGAGCGGGTCACCCCGTCCGGTATTCAGCTGGCCGACGGCCGGCACGTCGACCACGACGTCATCGTCTACGGAACCGGTTTCCAGGCCTCGCGCTTCCTGACGCCGATGCGCGTGATCGGGGTGGACGGCCTCGACCTGCACGACTGGTGGGATGGTGACGCCCGTGCCCACCTCGGTATCACGGTGCCGCACTTCCCGAATCTTTTTCTCATGTACGGGCCGAACACGAACATCGTGGTCAACGGCAGCATCATCTATTTCTCCGAATGCGCTGCCCAGTACATCACCGAATGCGTCGGCATGCTGCTCGAGCGCGACGCCGCCTCCCTGGACTGCCGGCCGGAGGCACACGACCGCTACAACCGGTGGATCGACATGGCCACCGACCAGCGTGCGTGGGGCGTCTCCGACGTGAACACCTGGTACCGCAACGCCAAGGGGCGCATCGCGCAGAACTGGCCGTTCAACCTCTACGACTACTGGCGCCTCACTCGCGCCCCGGACCCGGAGGACTACACCGTCCGCGCCCGGTGAGGGAGCTCCTCACCAGCGCGCCGGTCAGGGCCTGCCGGCGCCGGGCGCGGGCGCGGGGAACGCCACGACCCGGCCGCTGGACTGCGTCGGTCCGCCTGCGCCCCAGGTCTGGCCGACGACGAACAGGCGGGGGTCCTCGTCGCGGCTGAGCGCGCAGGCGAACGCGCCGTGATCCAGGTCGACCGTGGCCAGCACCTCGCCGCCCTCGCGCACCCGGACGCAGTGCTGGTTGCCGACGTCGGCGTACCAGACGGCGCCCTCGGCATCCAGGCAGATGCCGTCCGGATGGTCGCCGGGCGTCTTCGCCCACACCCGCCGGTCGCCGAGGCCGCCGTCGCCGCCGATGTCGTAGGCGGTGAGCTGGTTCGCGTACGACTCGGCGACGACGAGCGTCGCGCCGTCAGGACTGATGGCCATGCCGTTGGGGAACGCGAGGTCGTCGGCGACCTGACCGACGTCGCCGTCCGGCGTGACGAACACGATGAGGCCCGGAGCGAAGTCGCCGCCGGGGAAGTCGAAGCCGATGGTGTTGACGTAGGCGTTGCCCCGGGCGTCGACGACGATCTCGTTCCACGGCTTTTCCGAGACCGCGGCGAGGTCGGCATGCTGGGCCAGGGATCCGTCCGGCTCGCGGCGCAGCAGCCGTCGCCGCGCCGAGTCCACGACGAGCAACCGCCCGTCGGGCAGGAAGTCGATGCACATCGGGAACGAGGGGACGGTCACCACCACCTCGTGGCCACCGTCGGCACCGATCGCGATCACCTGGTTGGCCCCCCAGTCGGAGAACCAGAGCCGCCCGTCGTGCCAGCGGGGCGACTCACCGAACATGACGCCGTCCATCAGGACCTGGGGCGCGCTCATCCCGCCTCCCTCGGCTTGGTACAGGGACAGACCGGGCCGGGCGCCGGAACTCATCGCCCCCTCCTCCTCGCTCGCTCCCGCACCGATCGGGCCCGCGCGTGGCTCGGCCATGATCACCCAGAGGCGCGGTGCGTGTTAGCGTCCGGGTATGGACACGGGCCGGCTCAGCAGCGCGGCATTGATGATGTCAGGGGCGGCCGGAGTCGTCATGCCGGTGAGGTTCGCCACCGCGCTCGACCTGCCAGCCACGACCGGCCGCGGCCGCGCCGAAACGAGGGCCGGCCTGGGTGGCACCTACGCGGCTCTCGGCGGATGGGCGCTGGTCAGCCGCGCTCCGGCTGCCCGCACCGCCGTCGGCGTGACCTGGCTGGGCGCGGCCGCGGCCCGGCTGGTCTCGTTGAAGATCGACCGCCCGCGCACCGACTGGATCTTCTGGCTCTCCCTCGCCATGGAGGTCGGGCTGGGCACAGCGGCGCTGGTATCCAGGCCCGCGGCGGGAGAGACGACGGCCGACTGAGACCGAGGCAGCGCGCACCGTCCGCCTCCCACGGCCGACACCGGAGGCATGGGCCGCCAGGATGTCCTGCCTGTTGATTGGCCGATCTTCCGTGGACGACGACCTCGCGTCGAGCGGGATGGCGATGCGGTGTCGCGACGGTCAGGAGCCGGGGATTCCGAATTCTGCGCGCAGGGCGTCGACCGCGCGCCGGCGGTGGGAGACGAGATTCTTCTGCTCGCTGGACATCTCGGCGAAGGTCAGGTCTCCGCCGGCTGGTACGAAGATCTCGTCGTAGCCGAAGCCGCCTGTGCCGCGCCGTTCGGTGGCCAGCGTTCCCTGGAGGGTTCCGGTGAAGACTCGGATTCCGTTCGCGTCGGCGTAGCCGAGTGCGGTCGTGACGCTCGCGGCGCGGTCGGTCAGGCTGGCAGCCATGTCGAGGATGCCCTGGGTACCGACGGAGCCGAGGAACCAGGCGACGAGTGCCCCGGGGAGGCCGTTCCAGGCATTCACGGTCAGGCCTGTGTCGTCGACGAGCACCGGGCCGCGCAGCTTGGCATAGGCGTCGGCGGCCTTCCGTTCGACGACGGCCGCGACGTCGAGAGACTGGATCTCGATCAGGTCTTCCTTGGCGGCCCGTACGTCGATGCCCAGCAGGGTGGCGTACTCGGCCGCCTTGCCTTTGTTTCCCGTGATCAGTGAGATGCGCTCGATCATCTAAGTATTCCTTCGGGGGATGGTGGTGAGTTCCTGATGCGAAGGCAGTGCTGGGTGAAGTCGGTGGGCAGGGCTCGGCGTTGGTGGCGCGTCGGCCGGTCGGCCCGCATGCGTGCCACACAGCTACTCCAGGGAGACGGTAAGCACTGGTGCGCCCGTCGCCTGCCGGTGATCGAATTTCTGGTGGTCAGACGATCAGACAACCTGTGGAGGATCTCCCTCCGTTTGTGGTGCGGACCAGCCTCGGCGGACCATGCATGCATGTACCATGCATGTTGACGTTCGCGGAAGGAAGATCATGCCTCCTGCTTCACGTGCCCGGAACCTGCCGCCGGCCGTGTCGGTCGCTGTGCTGTGTGCCGGCGGGATGACGGTCTCCTTCACGCAGACGCTCGTCATTCCGATTCAGTCGGAGCTGCCGCACCTGCTCAGCACCTCGCCGGCCAACGCTCCCTGGGTGGTGACGATCACGCTGCTGGCCGCCGCGGTGGCCATGGTCGTCGCGGGCCGCCTGGCTGACCTGTTCGGCAAGCAGCGAGTGCTCATCGTGAGCGCGGCCCTGCTCGTCGCGGGATCGTTGGTGTGCGCGCTCTCGAACACGCTGACGCCGATGCTGGTCGGCCGCGCCCTGCAGGGCATCTCGCTCGGCTTCATCCCGGTGGGGATCTCACTCATCCGGGAGATCACTCCGCCGCGCATGGCCCCCACCGCCCTGGCCACGATGAGCGCGACACTGGGCGTCGGCGGCGCGATCGGCCTGCCGCTGGCGGCGTGGATCGTCAACGTCAGTAGCTGGCACGCCCTGTTCTGGGTCTCGACGGTCGTGGCGGGCCTGGTGCTCGTGCTCGTGGTCGTCGCGGTCCCACACGTCCACGACGGCCACCGCGGCCGTTTCGACCTGGTCGGCGCGCTCTGCCTCGCGGTGGGTCTCGTCGCGTTCCTGATCGGCATCTCGAAGGCCACCGCCTGGGGCTGGGGCAGCCCCCGCACGCTCGGCGCCATCGCCGCCGGCCTGGTCGTGCTGGCGGCCTGGGGCGTCTTCGAGCTGCGTCAGGCCGAGCCGCTGGTCGACCTGAGGTCCACCGCGAAGCTGCCGGTGCTGATGACCAACGTCGCCGCCGTGGCCGTCGGCTTCGGCATGATGGCGCAGTCCATCGTGATCCCGCAGCTGCTCGGGCTGCCTGACGGCACCGGCTACGGCCTTGGGCAGTCCATCCAGGCGGTCGGGCTGTGGATGGCGCCCGCCGGCCTGATGATGCTGCTGTTCGCCCCGATTTCCAGCGCGCTGATCGGCGGCATCGGCCCCAAGGCCACACTCATGATCGGTGCCTTCGTCCTGGCCGCCGGCTACGGTCTGGGGACCCTGCTGACGGGCGCCCCGTGGCAGCTGCTCATCGTCACCTGCGTCGCGTCGGCCGGCGTCGGCATCGGCTACGCGGCCATGCCCACCCTCATCCTCGACGCCACCGCACCGGCCAAGGCCGCGGCCGCGGTCGGGCTCAACTCCCTGTCCCGCTCGGTGGGCAGCAGCGTGGCCGCCGCGCTCATGGGCACCCTGCTCACCAGCAACACCACCGCGTTCGGGTCGGCACAGCTGCCCAGCCAGCACGCGTTCACGCTGTGCTTCGTCGTTGGCGCCGCCGCGGCCCTCCTCGGGGTCGTGCTCGCCGCGTTCATCCCTCGCCGTCGGTCGGCGGACGGCGCCGCCGCCGCCGCGACGGCAGCGGCCCCCGCCGACAGGGAGAACGTCACCTCCGCCGTCTGAACCGCGCCGTACCCCGCCCATCCTTGCCGCTCGCGGTTCGGGGAGGACATCATCGGGGCACGTCGGACGAGGGCACTTGCGAGGTGGGACGGGTGAGCGTGAACGCCGGCGAGGGCGCCCCGTCAGGCACCGAACCGCCCATGGGCACCGAGCCGCGCACAGGTGCCGAACCGCCCATCGAGGAGACGCTGCTGCGAGCCATCGGACGGGAGGTCCTGCGGCTCAGCAGGCGGCGGGTGCAGACGCCCGAGGGGTCGATCCTCGACCGGTCCAGCTTCCGGATCCTGTGGGCGCTGACGGAGATGGGCCCGCTGTCGATGGGGGACCTGGAGAACGTGCTGCAGCTGGAGCAGTCCACGGTCAGCCGCCAGGTGAAGTCGGCGATCGGCCGTGGGCTCATCGAGCTCCACTCCGTTCCCGGCACCCGGCGCCGCCTGCTGAGGCCGACCGCGCGGGGTGACAGCGCCTATCTGTATGAAGGCACACTGCGGGGCGAGGTCTTCAAGAAGGCGCTCGCCGAGTTCGGGCCCGACCGCGTCCAGGCCCTCGCCGCCGAGTTGGGCGCCCTCAACGACGCTCTCGACCGTGCGACCACCATGACGGCCGCGACGCCAACCGCCGCCGCGCCGTCAGCCGGCGACTGACCCGCGGGTTCCGACCGTCACCGCCCAGCGGCCGTCGGCGTCTGCTCGGCGAGGACCAGCGCCAGCAGCCCGGGAAATCGGTCGTCGAACTCGGCCCGGCGGAGACGGTTGAGCCGGCGCGAGCCCTGGTCGACCTGCTCCAGCAGCCCGGCGGCGCGCAGCACGGCGAAGTGGTGGCTGGCCGTGGCCTTGCCGACCGGCAGATCGAAGGTGCCGCAGGCGCGGGAGAAGTCCGGTTCCCCCGCGAGCGTGCGCAGGATCGACCGGCGGACCGGGTCGGCCAGTGCCTCCAGCGCGTCCTGCAGGGTCACTTCACCGGGGTCGGTGTGCCGCAGGCTCTGCGCTCGACGTGCCGCGGGCGTCATGGCGTCGCCTCCCTCCCGGACCCTCCTGGAGACCCGCCCGGCTCCGGATCCGCGCGGCCCCTGACTCTCGCGAGTGTTCGATTCGTATCGTACACTCGGCCAGTGTTCGATCCACATCGAACATAATGTGGGTGTGCCGGTGACCGGCTGGACGAGGCGATCGGGACAGCCGGGCCACCACGACGACAGGAGCACGTCATGACGCTGGACCTCGGCCGGATCGGCATCTGGAGCCCGTCGTTCGCCTGGGCGGATCCTTCTGGCCGGCTCGTGGACGACGCCGCCGACGCGGTGGCCGAGCTGGAGGCCCTGGGGTTCGGCGCGCTCTGGCTCGGGTCGTCCGACCCGGCGCTGCGGCTTCCGGAACATCTGCTCGCCGCCAGCAGCCGGCTCGTGCTCGCCACCGGAATCGTCAACGTGTGGACGGTCGAACCGGACGAGCTCGCGGTCAACTACCACCGCCTCGCCGACGCGCATCCCGGGCGCTTCCTGCTCGGCCTGGGTGCCGGCCACGCCGCGAACGTGCAGCCGCTGGGCCGTACCTACACCCGGCCGTTGGGCTTCCTCGCCGGTTTCCTGGACGCGCTCGACGCCGCGCCGCGGCCGGTACCCGCCGACCGCCGGATCCTGGCCGCGTTGCGGGAGAAGGCCCTGCGGCTGGCCGGCGAGCGGTCCGTGGGGGCGCATCCCTACCTCACGACCCCCGACCACACCCACCTCGCCCGCGGGATCCTCGGGGACGGACCGCTGCTCGTGCCGGAGCAGAAGGTCGTGCTCAGGGAGGACCCGACCGAGGCGCTGGCACTGGCACGTGCCACCGTGCGCTACTACCTGCGGCTCCCGAACTACGTCAACAACCTGCTCGCGCTCGGCTTCACCGACGACGACGTGGCGGGTGACGGCAGCGACCGGCTCGTCGACGCGCTCGTCGCCCGGGGCTCCGCCGAGCAGGTGGCGAAGCGCGTCACCGAACATCTCGAGGCGGGCGCCGACCACGTCGTCGTCCAGGCGATCGTGCCCGGAGCGAACCCGACCGAGCGCGCCGGCTGGCCCACCCGCGCGGAATGGCGCGAGCTCGCCGGCGCACTCCTCTGAGCCGGCCGGCGACCCGGCCAAGCGAGCACCTGATCACCGTTGGGACCGGTCAGCCGGCCACCAGGGGGCGAGGTTCGTGGATCCCGCGCAGTTCCGGATCGGTGATGAGGGTGACCTCGCCTCGCATGCCGTCCGGGTCGCGGAACCAGAAGCTGTGGAACGCGCCGAGGTCCTCGATGGTGCCGTCGCTCATGCCGCGCGCGACGAGGCGGTCGCGGGCGGCTTGAAAGGCCTCCGGCGACGCGGCGGCGAGCGCGAGATGGTCCAGATGCCCGCGGTCGAACATGGCGGGGATCGCGGCGCCATGCGGGTTGCCGGAGACCTCGGCGGGATGCAGCCAGGAACTCGGGCCGGTGCGCAGGATCGCGTGGCGGAACGCCGGCGTCTCCTCGGTGAACACCACGGGCAGGTCGAAGACCTGTGCGTAGAAATCGACGAAGCGGTCGAGGTCGTCGGTCATGACGGCGACGTGGTTCACGCCTTGGACGAGGGTCATGAATGCCTCCTGAAATGGTTGCTGTGGTGGTGACTGGCGGTCAACTGGCCGGCGAATCGCCGGCGGCCCTGGCCCGGGCGCCCTCCAGGAGCAGTTCCAGCGCCAGCGCGGCGGCCTCGCCGGCCTCCGCGCCGTCCAGGTCCCAGTAGTCGCGCAGCGTCTGCCAGGTCGCCGCGGCGGTGAGCACCTGGACGATCGACGCCACCCGGCGAGCGCTGACCTCGTCCAGGCCGGGCGCCTCCCGGTCCACCACCGCGCGCGCGGTGGCCCGGCGCCGGTCGTTGTCGGACAGCCGGGCGGGCAGCCCTTCCGGGGCCATCAGCAGCTCGCGGACGACGGGCGCGATGTCGTCGAACCCGGCGAACACGTGCCGAACGAGCGCGGCGGCCTCGCGGCCGTCGGCCGGCAGGGGCCCGTCGAAGGTGATCCGGCGGTTCGCCCAGGCGAAGATCTCGGTCAGCAGCGCCTGGCGGGAGGGGAAGTGCCGGTAGACGGTTCGTTCGGGCACCGCCGCCGCCTTCGCGACCTTGGCGAAGGTGAGCTCCTCGCCGGCGGCCAGGATTTCGGCCACGGCGTCGAGCACCCGGTCTCGGACCAGCGCCGACCGTGCCTCCGACAGTGAACCTGACGTCATGACAGTAAGACTGCCGTCATGGCAGTCCTACTGTCAATTCTGAGGAGTGTCGCCCTGGCGACGGCTTTGGCTCGCCGATGGCGACCAAACAAGCGCCAATGGGACAATCGGTGTCACGTGACGGCGTCGGAGCGACGCTGGGCGTGGATGTGCGAGCGGGCAGGGCGGGTCGGGGGAGGGCGCATGCTCATCGACCGCGCCGTCGTGCGGGCCGCGCTGCCCGGATACACGGTGGACCGTGAGCTCGGGCGAGGGGCGTTTGGCCTGGTGATCGCCGGGCGGGACCGGCTGGGCCGCGACGTCGCGATCAAGGCGATGCCGGCGTGGTCCGACTCCCGGGAGCCGGCCGAGGCCGGGCTGACGGGCGAGGCCGAGGCGCGCCTGCTCGCCGGGCTCGATCATCCGCATGTGGTGCGCGTGTTCGACTTCGTGGAGCGAGACGGCCTCGCGCTCATCGTCATGGAGCTGGTGAGCGGGGGCAGCCTACGCGGTGCCGGTGCCGGTGCCGGTGCCGGTGCTCGGGCCGGCACGGGGACGCTGTCGGCTCCGGCGGTGTGCGGGCTCGGGCTCGCGGTGGCCGACGCGCTGCACCACGCGCACGAGCGTGGCGTGCTGCACCGTGACGTGAAACCGACGAACCTGCTGATGGCCGCCGACGGGACCGTGAAGGTCGCGGACTTCGGCATAGCGAAGGCGTTCGAGGGCTCGGCCGTGGCGGCGAGCAAGACCGCGGGAACTCCGCGCTACATGGCTCCGGAACAGTTCACGTTGGGCCCGCTTCGACCGTCGACCGACCTGTACGCGCTCGGCGTGGTTCTGTACGAGCTCCTCGCCGGCCGGCATCCCTTCCACCCGGCGCCGTCGACCTATGAGGGGTTTCGCCAGGCTCATCTGGAGGCGCCGCCGGCAGGGCTGCCGGACGATGTGCCCGGCCCCGTCGCCACGGTGATCGAACGGATGCTGGCCAAGGACCCCGGCTCGCGGTTCCCGGACGGCCGTTCGTGCGCCCTGGCCCTGACCGACGCCGCCGTTCGTGCGTTCGGCTCCGACTGGCTCGCCTCCTGCGGATATCCCGTCCAGGTCAGCATCGACGTCGTCAACGCCACGACCGGCGACGACACCGGCCAGGACCTCGGCCACGACGCCGGCCCGGATCCAGGCCACGACTCCGGCCCGGCGGCGGAGTCCGACGGCCCCGGCCGCGCCGAGGAGACCAGGCAGGTCACGGTCGAGGAGCCGACTCCGACTCCGACTCCGGCGTCGCCGTCGGCGGCCGGTGGGCGCCTCGGACGGCGCCGCTCCCGCCGGCCGCGGTTCGTCGTGGCCGCCGCGCTGGCGGTGGCCACTGCCGTGGCCACCGGTGTCGCGGTACCGCTTACGGTCACCGCGGACCGGCAGTCGGCCGCCAGCACCGCACACCCGAGCGCCCCGGACCTCCCACCGTCGGCGGACGACATCGCGCGCAGGTCGGCCGCGGCCGCGGACTCGGTGCGTGACCGGCAGCCCGACCTGGCCCGCCGGCTCGCCCTCGCCGCGTACCGCGTCTCTCCCGTCCCCGAAGCGGTGGCCAGCCTGCTCGCCTCGGCCCCGCTGGCGCCCATCGGGCCGGCGCTCACCGGCCACACCGCCGGAGTGAACGCCGTCGCCTTCAGTCCCACCGGACGCCTGCTGGCCAGTGCCAGCGTGGACCACACCGTGCGGCTGTGGACCATCGACGACGCCCTGCGCGCGGCGCCCGTGGGCGAACCCCTGCGGGGGCACGTCGCCGGGCTCGCCGCGCTGGCCTTCAGCCCCGACGGCGCCGTGCTCGCCAGCGCCGGCGACGACGGCACGGTGCACCTGTGGGACGTGCGCGACCCGGCCCGGGTCGTCGACGCGGGCCCGCCGCTGACCGGCCATCCCAGCCCCGAGCTGTATACCTCCGCGGTCCGGGCGCTCGCGTTCAGCCCGGACGGCCACCTGCTCGCCGCAGGCGGCAAGGATCGGACCGTGCGGATCTGGGACGTCCGCGACCCGGCACGCCCGGTCCCGGTAGGACAGCCGCTGACCGGCCACGGCGACGCCGTCGTCGGTGTCGCGTTCAGCCCGGACGGCGCCGTGCTGGCCAGCGCGAGCGCCGACGGCACCGCGCGCCTGTGGGACACCCACGACCTGGGCCACATCGAGCCCGTCGGCCCGCCGCTCGACCACCAGGGCCAGCTCACCGCGACGTCGTTCGGCCTCGGCGGGCAGGTGCTGGCCAGCGCGGCCGGCACGCAGACCCGGCTGTGGGACGTCCATGCCCCGGCCCATCCGCGACCGTTCGGTCAGCCGCTGGCCGGCCCGACCGCGCTGATCTCCGCCGTGGCGTTCGATCCGGCGCGTCCGTTGCTGGTAGTCGCCAGCTACGACACGACAGTCTGGCTGTGGGACGTCCGCGACCCGCATGCCCCCGTGCGCCTCGGCAGGCTCACCGGCGGCCACACCGGCCCGGTACGCGCGACCTCGTTCAGCCCCGCGGGGGGCATCCTCGCCACCGCCAGCACCGACAAGACCGTCCGGCTGTGGGACCTCGATCCCGACCACGTGTTCCGCCGGCTCTGCGGCGTCCCGGCTGACGCTCTCAGCCCGCGGGAATGGCGTACCTACCTCCCGGAAATCGCGTATCGACCGGTGTGCGACTAGTCGGTGCGCGACCGGCGGCCGCGTGAGGCCATCTCAGATGCCCTCGCGCACGACTCGGAGCACCTCGGCCAGGCCGCGTTCTCGCTCCTCGGGTGAGACCGTGCTCAGCGGGCCGTCGAGGACGAGCATGGCGAAGCCGTGCACCGCGGACCAGGCCGCGATCTCGGCGTTCTCGCGCCGGTCGGGTGTGATCAACCCGGCGGAGACCAACTCGTCGAGGCGCTCCGAGAGCTGGGCGTAGGGGTGGTTGACGACGGCGTCCGGGTCGAGGCTGAGCGACCGGGCGCAGGCCAGGCGGAACAGCCCCGGACGGGTCGTGGCGAACTCGACGTAGGCCCGCCCTGACGCCTCCATCCGGGCCAGGGCCTCCTGCGCGCCGTCCCCGGTGGCGGCCGCGGCGATCCGGTCGGCCATGAGCTGCCCGAACTCGGTCATCGCCCGGGCGGACACGGCGCGCAGCAAGGCGTCGCGGTCAGCGAAGTGTCGGTACGCGGCGTTGTGCGAGACGCCGACCTGGCGCGCGGCCTCGCGCAGCACGACCGCGTCGGGGCCGTGCTCGGCGGCGAGCTGCGTGGCGGCCGCGATGAGCGCCTCGCGCAGATTTCCGTGGTGATAAGGCATCGCCTAGATGTTGACACAGGTAACTTCCCCGGTCCACCATGCCCGAAGTACCCACTGTCAACATTGAGGCTGTCGACGCTAAGGATCTGGGATGGCGAGTAACCGATATGCAGTCCTGACGGTCGCGTGTCTCGCGACCTTCGCGATCAACCTCGACACCAACCTCGTGAACGTCGCGCTGCCGTCCCTGACCCGAGAGATCGGCGCCAGCACGCGGGACCTGCAGTGGGTCGTCGACGCCTACAACCTCGCCTTCGCTGCCCTCGTCCTGGGCGCGGGCAGCCTCGGCGACCGGTTCGGGCGGCGCCCCGCGCTGATCATCGGTCTGCTCGGCTTCGGGGCCGCCAGCGGGCTAGGCGCGCTGTGCACCGGTTCCGGGCAGCTCACCGCCGCACGGGCGGTGATGGGCGTGTTCGCGGCGCTGATCTTCCCGACGACACTGTCGATCATCACCAACGCCTTCCCTGTCCGGCGCGAACGGGCCAAGGCCATCGGGATCTGGGGCGCCGTCACCGGCGTCGCCGTCGCCACCGGCCCCGTCGTCGGCGGCCTGCTGCTCGAGCACTTCTGGTGGGGCAGCGTGTTCGTCGCGCTCGTTCCCGTCGCGATCGTCACCGCGGGGCTCGCGGTCTGGCTCGTCCCCGAATCGCGCGACCCGGCGGCTCCCGGGATCGACGTGCCCGGCGTCCTGGCCGGCTCCGCGACGATCGGCCTGCTCGTCTACACGATCATCGAGGCGCCGCACCGCGGCTGGCACGCCCCGCTCACGATCGCCGGCTTCGTCGCGACCGCCGTGCTCGCCGCCGTGTTCGTGATGATCGAGCGCCGCGTCGCGCACCCGATGCTCGACGTGTCGGTGTTCGCCACCCGGGCGTTTACCGCGGCGAGCATGTCGGTCACCGTGGCCTTCTTCGCCCTGTTTGGCTTCATCTTCCTGGTGACCCAGTACTTCCAGTTCGTGCGGGGCTATGGCCCGCTGTCCACCGGCGTGCGCATCCTGCCGGTCGCGGGCACCATCGCGGCCGGCTCCGCGGCCGGACCGCTGCTGGTGGCCCGGTTCGGTACCCGTCCCGTCGTGATGGCCGGGCTCACTCTGCTCGGCGGCTCGTTCGCCTGGATCGCGGCCTCACCACTGGACGAGAGCTATCTGCTGATCGTCGGGCAGATGGTGATGATGGGTCTGGGTCTCGGACTCACCCAGGTTCCGGCGACCGAGTCCATCCTGTCCGTGCTCCCGGCGGCCAAGGCCGGCGTCGGATCAGCCATCAACGACGCCACCCGGGAAGCCGGCGGCACCCTTGGCGTGGCCGTGGTCGGCAGCGTCTACGCCTCGATCTTCGCCAGCCACCTCAGCGACTCCAGTCTCGCGCAGCTGCCCGCCGGGTTGCTCGCCCAGGCGACCTCATCGGTGGGCACGGCGCTCGAGGTGGCCCAGCAGGCCGGCGGCGGCCCGCTCGTCGACGCCGTCAACAGCTCGTTCCAGTCCGCGTTCCACCTCGGGTGCGTCGTCGGCGCGGCCGTCTGCTGGGCCGGCGCGCTCGCGGCGTCCGCCCTGCCGGGACGTCAGCGCCCGCAGGTAGTCGAGCCCGAGCCGACGCCCAGCTCGGTGCTCGCGTGACCAGCACCTCCCGCGTGAACGGCGCCGTCCACGTCGACGGCGCCGTTCACGTAACAGCGCCGTCCACGTGGCGGCGCCGCTCGGCTGACAAGCGGTCCGGGCGGGCCGATCAGTACGGGCCGGCGGACGCGAGCGCGGGCTGGGTCGCCAGGCAGGCGGCGGCGAGGTCGGCGGTGGGGCGGCCGAGGAAGAACCCCTGGCCGTAGTCGACGTCGGCGGCGCGCGCGGCGTCGAGGTCGGCGCGGGATTCGATGCCTTCGGCGACGACCTGTGCGCCGATGCCGTGGCCGATCCTGGCGATGCCCTCGGCGACGGCCCAGTGAGCGGAGTCGGTGGACATGCCGCGGACGATGAACCGGTCGATTTTGATCACGTCCGGGCGTAGCTGGAGCAGAAGCTTGAGGCCCGAGTAGCAGGTGCCCATGTCGTCGATGACGATGTGCACGCCATGGGCCCGCAGGGTGCCGACGGCGGCGAGCAGGTCGTGGTCCTCGCCGACGTGCTCGTGTTCGGTGATCTCCAGAGCAAGGCGCTGCGGGGCGCCGGTGGAAAGAAGACTGTCGATCAGTCCGCTGGTCACGGTCGTGGGCGAGGCGTTCACCTCCAGGCGCACGCCAGGGGGGAGACCTGGCAGCATGGCGAGGGCGCGGTGGATGGCGGTCATCTCCAACTCGGCACCCAGGCCGACCGCCGTGGCGTCGGCGAACAGCGGTCCCGGGCGGGTGGCGTCCGAGAACCGGGACAGCGCCTCCACCGCGACGGGCTGGCCGGAGCTCAGGTCGACGATCGGCTGCAGGTGGATCTGCGGGCCGCCGCCGTCGATCACGTCATGGACGTGGCGCCAGATCAGGCTGCGCGTCTCCCACATCCTGTGCAGGTCGCTGACGTACTCGGTCAGGAAGTCCGCCAGGAGGCGTAGGAACCGAATGTCGCGGGGCCCGAGGGACGGCCGTGGCTCCCGGTTGATGCATCCGACCACGCCGTAGACGTTGCCATCGGCGTCGAAGACCGGCATCGCCGCGTATGCGCCGATGCCGAGTTCGCGGACGGAAGGGGAGTCAGCTGTCCGCGGGTCGCGGCGGGTGTTCCGGCCCAGCGTCGGAAGCTCGCCGGTCAGGACACGTCCGAACAGTCCCTGTTCGCGGCGCAGACTGGCCCCGGGCGTCAACCCGAACATGCGAGCGTTCCCGCTGGCCTCCTGCATGATCAGCAGACTGCCGTCGACCCGACCGAGCCCGGCCAGATCCATCCGCATCCGCCGTCGCAGCAGTTCGAGCAGGTCTGTGACGGCCGCACTCGGCTCCTGAACTTCGGAGTGTGGCCCCAGACAGCTCGGGCAGCTCGACATCCGTCTCCTCCCCGATGCCAGGGCTACCCGACCACGTATTTTCCACACCCGCTCACCCTGGGCGAGCGCCGACCGAGTCAGGTGCGGTCTACGTAGCCGAATCGCGGCGGCGACGTCCACCTCATCGGCGCTCCGCTCCCGAGGGGCGAACCTCGAAGGTGCGGCCGGGGGCGGCGAGATGGACCGGTCCCCGGAAGGCACGCTCGGCGTCGGCCTTGCGCGCTTTCAGCCAGGTCTCGTCGGCGGTGACGAAGTGGGTCAGAACGAGCTGCCCCACGCCGGCGGCAGCGGCCACGTCGCCCGCCTCGGCCGCGCAGAGGTGCCCGTGCGAGGTCACGTCCGGTTTCTCGAGGGTCGCCTCGGACAGGAACAGGTCGACGTTCTGGGCGAGCGGGACGAGATCGGGCGTGTAGGCGGTGTCCCCGGTGAAGGCGAACGATCCTTCCGGGCTCTCGATGCGCGTCCCGCAGTTGGGCAGCGAGTGGTTCAGCCCATGCAGGCTGATCGCGCAGTCACCGATGGTGAAAATGTCGGCCGGCTCGTATTCATGGACCACGAACGCGACGTCGAACGACCGGTCCAGCATGGGAAACGACGGGACGGGAAAGACCGAGGCGAGGATGTCGAGCCTGGCCCGGCCGCCTTTCGGCACGTACAGCGGGACCGGAGGCCACTCGACCTGGGCCGCGCCGCGCAGAGTGGGAAGAAGCTTCGGGTCACGAAGACGACCGGAGAGCAGGGTCTTGCCCAGGGTCAACAGGTCGTAGCAGTGATCCGCGTGAAGATGGCTGATGACTATCGCGTCCAGGTCGCTCGGGTGCGCGAGGGCGCTGAGCGCCGTGGCCGCGCCGGGGCCACAGTCCAGCAGGAGCCGGGCCGACCCCGTCGACACGAGGTAGCCGGAGCTGGCCTGGCCGTCCGCGGGCATTCCCTGCCGGCAGCCCAAAACGGTCAACCGCATGCGTGGTCCCATTTCTCCAGATCGGGTTCAGCCGACCTCGGCCGGTCGACTCCGGTGAAATGGTGTCAGCGGGGAAACCGGGCTTCAATCACAGACAGGCGATCGGTCGATCGCGAATCCGATTTTGAATCGTTGACGTCCTCGCCGTTCACGCCGCCCGATCGCCTGTACTACTGGCCCTGGTCGCCTTCGGGAGCCGGGGCGGCCGCGGGCGCCGCCTCCCGGTCGTCGGGCGGCGAGGAAAGCGGGGCGACCGCCGCCAGGCTGGCGAGGAAGGCACCGACGGCCGGCCGCGGGTCCGGGCGCCAGATGGCCCGCACGTCGACCCGGGGGACCGGGTTCACGATCGGCATCGCGACCAGGTCGTCGGTCGGCCGCCGGGGTCGGGCGTCCGAGACGAAGGCGACCGCCCGCAGCGTCTCCACCATCACCGCCGTCGCCCCGCTGTCCTCGACCTCGGCCGCGACCGTCAGGGAGATCCCGCGGCGCTCGGCCGCCGCGAACACGGCGTCGTGCATGGCCGGGCTGCGTTCCCGGCGCAGCAGCACGATCGGCTGGTCGGCGAGCTCGGCGAAGTCGACCTGCGCGCGGGTGGCCCAGGGATGGTCACGGGAGACCATGGCGACGAGCGAGGCGGTCGAGACCCGCCGGGCCAACAGCGGTCTGGGCGGGATGCCGGAGTAGATGAGCGCTATGTCGATCCTGCCGTCGGACACGGCCGCGAGCTGCGGGCCGCTGAGGCCCTCCCACAGGACCGTCGAGAGCTCCGGGTAGTCCGCTCCCAGCCGGCGAAGAGTCGGCCGGAGGACCTGTTGGCCGGCGGCGAAGTTGAAACCGACCGTGATCTTCCCCAGCCGGCCGGACGCGGCCTCGCGCGCCACCTCCACGGCCCTGCGCGCGTGTTCCAGTACCCGCTCGGCCTCGACGCGGAAGGCCTCCCCGGCCGGCGTGAGCCGCACGTCGTGCGAGGTCCTCGCCAGCAGCGGCACGCCGAGGTGGCGCTCGAGGCGTTGTACCTGCTGGCTCAGCGTCGGTTGGCCGATGAACAGCTTGGCGGCCGCCCGCCCAAAATGCCTTTCTTCCGCGACAGCCAGGAAGTACGTCAGCTGCCTGAGCTCCAGCCGGGTGTCCATTCCACCTCCCGGGCCAACCGTAGGCCGGCCGCCGCAACGAGGGATGAATCGGACGTGGAGGCAAGCTGGCTGCCGGAAGCGCCCTAGGCTGGCGGGACCCGCAGGAGGGTGCGCTCGGCGGTGAGGAGCAGTCGGGCGGCGACGTCGTCCACCGACAGCTCGCGGCCGGTGTGCAGGGCGTCGAACGCGTCGAAGCCGGTGAGCGCCCACAGCACGTCGACGGCCACGTCCGGCGCGACGGCCAGCAGGCCGTTCTCGTCGAGCCGGTTGGCGAGGTGCACCAGCCCGCCCAGCCGGTTCTGCTCGGTCCGCTCCAGCGCGCCCTCGAGCGCGGCCGCCTCCGCGCGCAGGGCGACCAGCGCGTCCCGCTGCCGGCCGTAGATCCGGGTGCTGGCGATGACGGCGCCGCGCAGGTGGGTGAGCGGGTCCGGGTCCTGCACCGCCCGGACGAGGTCGGCGAAGCCGCCCCGTTCGCTGACGTCCTGGAGCAGCGCGTCGAACAGCCCGGCGCGCGAGCCGAAGACCAGGTAGACGGTCGAGCGGGCCACCCCGGCCTGGCGGGCCACCGCGTCCACGCTGGGGATCTTCGGGAGCTGGTCGTACACCGCGTCGAGGACGCGCCGCCGGGTCTGCTCCGCGCTCTGCGCCCGCAGCCGCTGCTCGTACCGCCGGGTGGTCATGACGCCAACCTTACATTCGATGGACGGTCTGCCCGATGGAAGACAGCATGTGCAGCGAAAGACAAGCTGTCGCGCGAAATGGGGTCATCATGACCGTTCTCGTCGTCGGGGCCGGCCCGGCCGGGCTCGCCACCGCCATCACCCTCGCCCGCTACGGGGTGCCCACACTGGTGGTGGAGCGCCGGCCCGAGCCGTCTCCGCTTCCCCGGGCGACCGGGATCAGCACCCGGACCATGGAGCTCGTCCGTTCCTGGGGCCTGGAGGAACGGGTCCGCGCCGGCGGGGTCGACGTCCGTTGGCAGGCCTGGATCGGGCCGAGCCTGGTCTCGCCGCACGGGATCGAGCTCGACACCGTCTGGCCCCACCCCGACGTGGTGGCCCGGCTCAGCCCCACCGCGCCGGCCTGCGTTCCGCAAGACGCCCTGGAGGCGGTCCTGCTCGACCACCTCACCGGGTTCGCCCACGTCGAGGTGCGGTTCGGCACCGAGCTGGTCGCGGTGCGGCAGGCCGACGGCGTTGTCGAGGTCACGCTTCGCGACGTCGGCACCGGCGCGGTCAGCGGGTACCGGCCGGATTACCTGGTGGCCGCCGACGGTGCCCGCAGCCCGGTCCGGAACGCGATCGGGATCGAGACGGAGGAGGTGGAAGGCGGCGACGGCCCGCGCGGGGTGCTCGGCTCGCCGTGGCTCGGCGCCCGCGCGACCCTGTTCACGGCGACGCTTCCCGAAGGGTCACTGTGGGACGTCCTCGGTGAACGCCGGCACCTGATCTACACGGTCACCAACCCGGAGGCGAGCGGCGTCCTGCTCCCCGCCGGCGACGGCCGTTGGCTGTTCGGGCAGGACTGCGACCTCGACGCGCCCACGCCCGCCTACGAGGTCCTGGCCGACCAGATCGCGACGGCGATCGGCCTGCCGGGCCTGCGGCCGACCGTCCTGCGCACGGGAACGTTCCGTTTCGACGCCGCCATGGCCCGCCGTTACCGGGACGGCGCGGTCTTCCTCGTCGGCGACGCTGCGCACCGGATGACCCCGCGAGGGGGCACCGGGCTGAACACCGCCGTCCACGACGGCCACGACCTCGGCTGGAAACTGGCCTGGGTCACGCTCGGCTGGGCGTCCCCCGAACTGCTGGACAGCTACGAGACCGAGCGCGAGCCGGTCGGCCGCCGCAACACGACGCTGTCCGCGCAGTCCGTCGGCTCCTACCGCGACCCGGCCGAGGAGCTGGACTTCGACCTCGGCGGCCGGGTGACCCACGCCTGGGTCGACCACGCGGATGGCAACCAGAACGGCGACACGGACGGCGGCGTCGCCACGCACCGGGGCACCGGCGTCTCCGGGCGAATCTCCACCCTCGATCTGCTCGGGCCAGGCCTGACCGTGCTCACCGGCCCGGACGCACCGGCCGCGGACATGATGGCGGCAGACCGACAGGCGCTCGGACCCGCGCTCGGCGCCACCCTCACCGCGCGGGTCCCGATCAAGGTGTGGCGCCTCGACGGGCGTACCGCCGAAGCCCTCGGGATCCCGGCCGGCGGCTCACTGACGCTGCGCCCGGATGGCAAGCCCGCGGTCCACTCGGCGTCCGACCTGGTGGCGGCTGGCCACGACCGGTGAACTGGCCGGCCGGCGCCGAGTTCTTCGGGCCGAGGTCGCGCTGCTGCCCTCGAACAACGGGCATCCGGGTTAGTCCGCCTCGTCGGCTTCTCGGCCGGACTCGCGGGGATCCGCGGTGTTCCCGGCAGGGTGGCGCGGGGGAGCGGAGGGCTCGTGAAAAGTCACTTCGACCCGCTCGTGCTTCTTGAACTGTTCGCCCCTCGCGTAGGACGTGTACGCCCGGCGGTCTTGCTCGGTGAGCTCGACGTCGTCGGTGAAGGGGGTCATCAGCGCGCGTGGGTACAGCCGGCGGCGTCGCACGGCGTTCGCCTCGGCCGCGAGGACGACGATGACGGCCTCGATGTAGATCCACGCGAGCAGGCCGAGCACGAGGCCGAACGTCCCGTACACCTGGCTGGCCCCGCGCAGCTTGTGGTTCAGGTAGTAGGCCCCCACCGTCTGCAGCACCTGGAACCCGACGGCGGCGGCGATCGCGCCGATCCACACGTCCCTGACGGCGGGCCGCTGTGCCGTCAGCAGGGTGAACGCCAGCAGGAACAGCCCGGCGTTGCTCGCGGTGGACAGCAGGCCTGCGACGAGGCGGGACCAAGGGCCGATGTCGGCCCCGAGGAGACCGGCCCCGGTCGTGATGGTCGAGAGACCGGCCGTGACGAGGACGCCGATGCCGAGCAGACCCACCAGTCCGAGGCTGCGCAGGCGGGAGCGCAGCGGGTTGGGCCGTGCCTGCCGCGGCACGGCCCATACCTTGTCCAGGGCGTGCTGCAGTGCCTGGGCCACCCCGAGGCTTCCGTAGAGGCTGACGACGATGCCGACGACGAGCGCTGGCGTGCTGCCCTTGAGCTGTGTGACGTCGTTACGCAGTTCGGCGCCGATGACCGGGAACTGGGCGAGCGCCGAGCTGACGAGGTCCTGCTGGAGGCCCGCGTGGCCGTGCAGCACGAAGCCGAGGACCGTCGTCAACAGGAGCAGCATCGGGAACAGCGAGAGGAAGCCGTAGTAGGTGATCAGGGCGGCGAGATATCCGCCCTGATCGTCGTAGAACTTGTAGATCACGGCGATGGGATAGCCGAGTGCCCTGAACCGCCGTTGTGCCTGGTCCAGGCGCCCGCTCAGCGACATCTGCTCTCCTCATCGCTGGCGGGTCGCGCTCGTGCTGCCCCCGCATGACACGTTCGGCTCCGTCAACGCCCGGCTGTGCGCGTTCGTGCCGCCGGGCGAACGGAGGCGGCTGTGATGTCAGTCTGGACGTCTGGAACAGAAGACGGTGCGCCGCGGCCGCGGTGGCGCGGAGGGCACGGCCCAGTCGGCCTGGACCTGATGGTGCACCAACCCAGGCTGGTCGTGATGGGACCGGCTGGCCCACGCGGCGCAGCCCACGGCGGCACCGCGACAAGCCGGGGGTCCGCGGCCACGTCAGCTTTGGGTTCCATGGCTGTTTGGGTTCATGGCTGGCTTGACCTTCGAGTCGGGTCGAACGTTTACGGTCCGGTCATGGGCACCTACCGCATCTCACAACTGGCGGATCGCGTCGGCGTGCCGGCCAGCACGCTGCGGTTCTACGAGTCGGCTGGGCTGTTGTCTGCCGAGCGCGCTCCGTCGGGTTACCGGGTCTACGGCGAGGAGGCGGTGGAGCGGTTGGCGTTCATCTCCTCCGGGAAGCTGCTGGGGCTGTCATTGGAGGAGATCGGCGACCTGCTGAGGGTGTGGGAGCAGGGGGTGTGCGCGGCGGTCCGGGAACGGATGGCGCCGCTGGTCGCCGCCCGGATCGTCGACGCCGACCAGCGTGCGGCCGAACTGTCGGCCTTCGCCGCGCGGTTGGCCGCATTCCACACCGAACTCGCGGGGGCAGCGCCCGCGGGTGGTTGCGGCCCGGGCTGCGGTTGCCTCGCCACGACCGGCCCCTCATCTGCCGGTCCGGTGCCGCTCACGCTGTCCCCGGTCCGGCCTGGGCTCGCTGCCGACGACCAGGCCTGGCGCGACGCGCCGGTCGCCTGCGCTCTCGGCGGTGACGAGCAGGCCAACCGGGCCGCCCACTGGCGCGAGCTGCTTGGCGAGGCGGTCGGTCGGGAGGAGATAGCCGACGGGCTCCGCGTGACGTTTCCACCCGGCGTGGATCTCGCCGTGCGGGTCACCGCGCTCGCCGCGGCTGAGCAGGACTGCTGCGCGTTCTTCGCCTTCACGCTTCACCTCGCTCCTACCGCGCTGGTCCTGACCGTGCGGGCTCCCGAGACCGCCACCGCCCTGCTCGCCGACCTGTTCGGGGTGTCCGCATGAGTCCAACGGCTGGCCGCTCCCGCCCGTGGTCGACGATCGGCGCCACAGCGGCAGCCCTCGGTGCCTGCGCGGTGTGCTGCGCTGGCCCGCTCCTCGCGGTGCTCGGCGCGGTCAGTGCCGGGGCGACCGTCGCCGCCGTTTGGGTTCCCGCGCTGGCCGTGGTGGCCGTGGTGGCCGCCGCCATGCTTGCCGGCGCCGCGGTGGTCCGCCGTCGCCGCCTGGTGGCCTGCCGGACGGCTCCCGGACCGGTGGACCTGGGCCTGCCCACCCCGCGGACCATCGGAATGCGGCGAGAACCTTCCCACGGTGAGAGCCACACCGCCGCGCGTCGTGGGCGCGATGGTGTCAGTGGGTCGTGAGGATGCCGGGACGAACCGGCAGGTGAACGTGCGGAGGAGCTGGACCGCCAACTCGCGGCCGCCGTTGTCCCCTTAGGTGGCAGGCGACGTTACATCGGTGAGTTCGTCCACCCAACGCAGGCCAGGGCGGCCTCGATGCCCCGTCTCGCACCGGAACGACTCCCAGCGGCCGACAGTGGTCGACGCCGACCCGTGCGGGAGTTCTCCGACGGCGAGCGGCCCGCCGCGAACCTTCCACAAAGTCTTCACTCCTCCTCAACAGTGCACGAATAAATTCGGCGGCGTAGCGATCCAGTACCGGCGAATGTCGCTCCGCGAGGCCCGCGACCGGGCCGCTGTGAGAGAGGCGAGGAGTGGGCGCGAAGGTCAGCTGTGCGTCGCTCGTGCGGCGTTGGGAACCGGCGCGGGGAATCAGACCGCGCAGTCAGGCGAACCGGCTGTCCGTCCGGCACCGCCTTTTCTGGTGCCCGGAGAACGGTCCGCGTCACCATATTGTCAGCTGGGGGTACCCGCCGTGTTCGCGGTCGACAGCACGATCAAGACGTACCTGGCCTTCCGCGTGCCGCGGCCGCGAGTTCCGCACGCACCGGACCCCGTCGCCGGCTTGACCGGCGGCTCGACAGGCGGCTCGCTCGTGGAGTCGCCATGGCCACCGGGCGTCGAGGTCGCGGCACGCTGCCGGGCCGGCCGTGACGGCGTTCCCGGTGATTTCTTCGGCCTGTTTCGGTCCGGCGCCGGCCGTGGCCGCTCAGGACGTCACCTGTTCGGCCGGGCGCGCCTCGACGAGGAGCGCTGCGCGCTGGTCATCGGCGACGTGTGCGGCAACGGGTTGCAGGCGGCTCGCGTCGCCCAAGCAGCGCTACGAACAGTCCGGGAGGTCTCCAGGCGGGAGACCGCGCCGCGACGAATCGTCGACTATCTCAACACGGCGATGCTCGATGCCGCGCCCGACAGCGAGTGCTTCCTCACCGCCGTCTGCATCACGCTGCGCCCAGCGGTGCGCGGCTACCGCGCCGTACTGTGCTCGGCCGGTCATCCGCCGGTGCTGGTACGTCGCCGCGACGGAACGGTGCGCGAGATCACGACCAACGGGATCGCGCTCGGCGTCACCGCCGACCCCCAGCTGAACGAGTACCGGTTCAGGTTGCGGCCGGGCGACACGCTGCTGCTCTACACCGACGGGGTGACGGAGGCTCGTCGCCGCGACGAGCAATACGGCGAGCCTCGGCTGCGAGGGCACTTCGCCCGCGTCGGTGGGCTCGAACCGGGCCTCGTGGCGCGTTCCGTCGTGCAGGCCGCCCTCGACTACTGCGACAGCGTCGTCACCGACGACATCACCGTCGTGGCACTGCGGGTCAGCTGACCGGGACCCTCGCCGACCTTGTCGAGTACTGATCGCATGGTCATCCTTCGCCATTGCTTTCGGGGCCGAGTCGGGATGCGTAGCCGCCGAAGCGACGTCCTCGGGATGCGGTGAGCACGCGCGAACCGAGGTCGTCGCCGCGGCCATGCTGGGTGCTGGGTGCTTACTGGACGATCGAGGCGATACAGGAGGCGATGCCTCCTCTGGGCGCGTTGACGTTCGCGCCGAGCCGGTAGTTGCGTTCGGTGCGGGACATGGAGACCTGGCGCTTGTCGTAGAAGTCCTTGTAGATCTTCTCGATGTCCTCGCTCTCGTCGACGAACCCAATGTAGGTGCCGTTGTCGTCAAAGTAGGGGACGGCGAACAGGTGTGCGACCCTGATTGCGGCCGAACTGAAGATCATGACGCCTGTGGTGCCGCGTAGTCCAAAGTTCCGGTTGGCGAAGTAGATGCCGGCGAACACGATCGTGTCTGGTTCGTCCGGCCCGTAGCTCACGCGGGCTCCGATCTGGACCCTGGGCGAGATCAGGCCGCGCTCGTTGTCCTGCATGAAGGAGGCCATGTGGCCGGAGGCCATGTAGAGGTCGCCTGCCTTCTTGCCGCCCACGCCTTCCTGCCAGTCCTTGACGACAAGGTGTTCGTCGGTGTCGTTGAGGACCATTCCGAGGATCTTCCTGGGGTTGTCGAGGGACAGGTAGTGCAGGAGTCCGGTGAGGACCGCGACGACGGCTGCGATCGCGGTCGTGAGGCCGATGGTGGTGATCGCGTTCCGGATGGCGGTGGTGAGCACCTGTCCGGCACGCAGCTCCTTGATCACCTCGAATGTCATCGGCGCGCCGACGGCGACCAGGCTGCTCGCGGTCAGTTCGATCGCGAGCTGGCCGGGGGTCTTGGCCGTCTGCATGTTCTCGAAGCGTTTCACCAGCATGGTGAGGTACTCGCGGACGCCGTCACCGCGCAGGCCCATGAGGTGGTTGGCGTCGCTGCGGGTCAGTGAGAGGTTCGGCTCGATGTCGACCTCGGTGTCCAGCATCCGGGCCAGCGCGGTGTCCTGGTCGAAGTCGGTGGCTTCGAGGCCGACCGCGCCGGAGTTCGGCTGACTGGTCTCATCCAGTAGCGCCTCCAGGAGCCGGACCCGGGCGAGCCGGGCCTTCTTCCGGTCGCTGAGCGCGTCGTTCGAGAAGATCGCCCGCAGGTCGACGCCGTGGCGTTCCTTGATCGACTCCATGATCTGTTCCGCGAACTGCCGGTCGCTCAGGTGGGAATGCGTCGACGAGAGTTCCACCAGACACCTCCGAATGATCTCGACAAAGAGATGGCGCGCAGGACCGAGCCAGGCGAGGACCGGTCGGCGCGATCCGGCCACAGATGGACGGGGCGCATACCGGTCCTCGCCGGTTCTCGCGACCGGTCCGGTTACGAGGTCGACCGGTCTGATGCTTTCGCCAGCGCCGGTTGCCTCCTGTCGTCGGGCTTCCCGGCGGTGCCGAACGTGGTGTTCGTGAGTCGCTGCTGGGTGCTTACTGGACGATCGAGGCGATCAAGGAGACGACGCCGCCTCTGGGGGCGTTGACGTTGGCGCCGAGCCGGTAGTTGCGTTCGGTGCGGGACATGGAGACCTGGCGCTTGGCGTAGAAGTCGTTGTAGATCTTCTCGATGTCCTCGCCTTCGTTGACGAAGCCCAGGTAGGTGCCGTTGTCCTCGAAGTAAGGGCAGGCGAACAGGTGGGCGATCCTGACCTTGGGCGAGCTGAAGATCATGACCCCTTCGGCGCCGCGCAGTCCGACGTTGCGGTCCGCGAAGTAGATGCCGGCGAACACGAGGTTGTCCGGCTCGTTCGGCCCGAAGTTGACCCGGGCCCTGATCTGCACCTTCGGTGAGACCAGGCCGCCCTCGTTGTCCTGCATGAAGGACGCCATGTGGCCGAAGGCCATGTACAGGTCGCCGTCCTTCTTCCCATCTACGCCCTTCTCCCAGTTCTTGACGACGAGGTGCTCGTCGGTGTCGTTGAGGACCATTCCGAGGATCTTCTTGGGGTTGTCGAGGAACATGTAGAGCAGGAACCCGACGAGGATCACGACGACGGCGCCGATCGCGGTCTTGAGGCCGATGTTGGTGATGCCGGTCCGGATGGCGACGGCGATCGCCTGCCCGGCACGCAGCGCCTTGATCACTTCGTAGGCCATCGGGACGCCGACGCTGATCAGGCCGCTGGCGGTCAGTTCGATCGCGAGCTGGCCGGGGGTCTTGGCGGTCTGCATGTTCTCGAAGCGCTTCGTGAGCGTCGTCAGGTACTCGCGTACGCCGTCGCCGCGCAGGCCCATGACGTAGGTGGCGTCGCTGCGGGTCAGCGAGAGGTTCGGCTCGATGTCGACCTCGGTGTCCAGCATCCGGGCCAGCGCGGTGTCCTGGTCGAAATCGGCGGCGTCGAGGTCCACCGCGCCGGAGTTCGGCTGGCTCGCCTCGTCCAGCAGGGCTTCCAGGAGCCGGACCCGGGCTAGCCGGGCCTTCTTCCGCTCGCTGAGCGCGTCGTTCGCGAAGATCGCCCGCAGGTCGACGCCGTGGCGTTCTTTGATCGACTCCATGATCTGTTCCGCGACCTGGCGGTTGGTCAGGTGGGTGTGGGTCGACAGGAGTTCCATCGGGCACCTCCGAATGATTCCGAAAAGGAGTCGTGCAGGCATGACAGGGCCGCCGTCGCCTTCTTCGAAAACGGAAGGCGGCGGCAATGTTGGTCGTCGAGTCGACCGCAACTGGTGGGCATCAGGAATTCGCCCGGCGCGAGCGGTTCCCATCGTTCCGAATCGACGTGTCGCGGAAGCCGTCGTCGTCGACCTGGGACCCATACGTCGACCGGCACGCAGAGCCTAGCGGGGGCACGAAGGGCTCGTCCAACCAGAACGTAGAGCGGCAATTTCTCCGCACAAAGCCGTCACCGCCTGATTGATATGACGGCGAGGGTGAGATTGCGTTATTCGCCCCGGACGCGGACCGGTGTCGTCGGGCGGTGGTGGTGGCCGTCGCCCGCGGCGCCGTCCGGGCGGTTGCCGGCGGGGACGGCGGCGGTGGGTCGCGGGGTTGCGGTGGTTGCGGTGGTGGCGGCGGTCGCGAGTGCGGCGCCGAGCCCTCCGGCGGCGGCGAGGGTGACGAACAGCAGTGGATAGCTGCCCATGGCCGCGGCGAGGGCGGCGCCGATGCTGGGGGCGAGGGCGGTCGCGGCGGTGACCGGGGCGTTGAAAACGCCGTTGAGCCGTGCGAAGCGTTGGGTTCCCCACAGGTCGGCGACGATCGTGGCCTCGACGAGGGTGAACATTCCGCGTATCGCTCCGACGAGTACGGCGACTGCGACCAGCGCGAAGGCCGGGCCGGGGAGGATGCCGAGGACGAGGATGGCGAGGCCGCCGGCGCCGATGACGGCGGCGGTCCGGCCGCGGACGGTCAGTCGTGTGGCGAGGGGGCGGTAGCAGAGCCGGCCGGCGACCTGGCCGGCTCCGCCGAGCCCGATCGCCCAGGCGGCGAAGGTCGTCGACAGGCCTCGGCCGGTCAGGAGCGGGACGAGGTTGACCACGACGGCGTAGAGCGCGAACGCGCTCAACGTCATCGCCGCGACGAGCAGCAGGAACAGCCGGCTGGTCAGCACCTGGCGATCGTCCCTGCGCTGCGGCGCCGGGTCCGGTCCGGTGTGGCTGGGGGCCGGGTGCTGGTCGGGCCGCCAGGGTGGGCTCAGTGCCCAGGCATGGGCGGGAATCGTGATGGTGGCGAGGATCGCGGCGAGGACGAGGTAGACCTCTCGCCAGTTCAGGTGGGTGGTGAGCGCGGCGGTGAGGGGCGCGAAGATCGTGCTCGAGAAGCCCGCCGCCAGCGTCAAGGTGGTCAGCGCGGGCAGGCGTCTGGGTCCGTACCAGCCGGTGAGCGCGGCGAACGCCGGTGGGTAGAAGACTCCGGCCATCGCGACTCCGACCACCAGCCAGGCGGCGAGGAACCAACCGTACGACGGGGCCTCGGCGACGCCCGCGAGCGCGGCGACGGCGAGGAGCGAGCCGGCTGTCATCACCGGCCGCGGCCCCCGCCGCCCGAGCAGCCGTCCGACGGGCACGCCGGCTACGGCACCGAGGAGGTTCCCGGCCGAGAACGCCGCCGTCACCGCCGTGCGTGACCAGCCTGTGTCCTCGGCGATGCCCTGGGCGAGGACGGGGAACGCGTAGTACAGCACCCCGTAGCTGACGATCTCGGTGACGCACAGTGCGACCAGCGCCCGCCGGGGACCGGCCGCCGTCCGGCCTGCGGCGGCGGTGCCGAGCACCGGCGTCCCGCCTACGCCGACGCGGGTGCGCGGCCGATCGCGGGCACCTCGACGGGTGGCGCGCAGCAGCCGGTCGGATATCCCGCAACCGGCGCGTTCCACCCCGTGGACGTCAGCAACCGGGCGCCGGCTGGGTCGACGAGCTCGGGCCAGGCGGAGAACAACCGCACATGCCCCCACGCGGCGACCGCTGCCCCGGGACCGTCGCCGGCCTCGAACACCAACGGCTCCAGACCACGCTCCAGCAGATGCGCCCCAGCCGCCAGACCCTGCGGCCCTGCGCCGATCACCGCCACCGGCAAACCCGCCATACCCACCTCTCACATTGACATCGTCGGTCCGGCCGCTCGGCGTGGGCGGGGCTGTGGGGTTGGCGTCAGGCGGCGGCCTGGAGCTCGCCCAGCAGTTTCTCGACGCGGGTACGGATGGCGTCGCGGATGGGGCGGACGGCGTCGATGCCCTGGCCTGCGGGGTCGTCGAGTTTCCAGTCCTCGTAGCGGATGCCGGGGAAGACCGGGCAGGTGTCGCCGCAGCCCATGGTGACGACCACGGTCGAGGATTCGACCGCGTCGACGGTGAGGATCTTCGGGGTCTCGGCGGCGATGTCGATACCGACCTCGGCCATCGCCGCGACGGCGACCGGGTTGACCTTCTCGGCAGGCATGGAGCCCGCGGAGCGGACCTCTACCTGGTCACCGGCGAGGTGGGTGAGGAAGCCGGCGGCCATCTGGGAGCGGCCGGCGTTGTGGACGCAGACGAACAGCACTGACGGCTTGTCGGACATGGACAGGTCCCTTCATGGGGCGAGGAAAGGCCACCGGCCCGGCCGCCGAGCGCCGGACAGCCGGGCGTCCGCCTGCCCCGGCCCGTCAGGCGCGGACCGGTAGAGCAGGCGGACCAGGCCGTAGCCGACAGCGCCACCGACCAGTTGAGCGGCGATGAACGGTGGGACGGAGACGGGGGCGATGCCGGCGAAGGTGTCGGAGAACATCCGCCCGACGCTGATCGCCGGGTTGGCGAAGCTGGTGGAGCTGGTGAACCAGTACGCCGCGCCGATGTAGGCACCCACCGCGGCCGGCGCCCGTTCCCCGCGGCCGGACCGCGCCAGCGAGAAGATCAGCAGGATCAGTCCGGCGGTGGCGACGACCTCGGCGAGCAGATGCGCGCCGGAGGCCCGGTGGTGTGTGGAGATCGACACCGCCTGGCGGTCGAACATCAGGTTCGCCAGGATCGCGCCCGTGACACAGCCGATGACCTGAGCGGGCAGATAGGCGGCGGCGTCCCGCCACGACAACCCGCCGAACGCGGCGTCGACCGCGGTGACGACGGGGTTGAAGTGGGCTCCGGACACCGGTCCGACCATCAGGATGACCGCGTACAGGCCGGCGGCGGTCGCCGCGGCGTTCTCGACCAGTTGCAGGCCGACCTGTCCGGGGCTGAGCTGCTGCGCGGCGATCCCGGAGCCGACGACCAGGGCTGCCAGCAGCAGGCTGCCCAGGGCCTCGGCGGCCAGCCGTCTCGCCAACGGCGGCTGGCCAGCCGGTGCGTTCGTCACCCGCGGTTCAGCAGCACGAGCCGGACGGAGCCGGCTCGACCGCCAGCAGCGTGCGCGTGCCGGCCGCTACCGACGGCGATGCTTCCGCCTCGACCGCCGTCGGGGTCGCGGCTGGCTTCTCGGCCGTCGCGGGGGGAGCGCAGACAGGGCCGCAGTCGCAGGCGGAGCCCGGCCCGTCGGCGCGCTCGGCCACCGACGGCGTCGCGGCTGGACGTGCCATCTCGGCCACGTCGGCCAGCACGGTGTAGACCTCCCACGGCGCGCCGTCCGGGTCGTCGACCCACACCTTGTCCTGCAGCGCGTAGCAACAGGCCGTGTTCTCCTCCACCGCGGTCGTCAGCCCCACCCCGGCCAGCCGGGCGGCGGCCGCGGACACCTCGTCGGTGCTCTCGACCTCGACACCCAGGTGGTTGAGCGCCCCGGCGACCCCGGTACCGCGCACGTCCGGGTTCTCGATCAGGACCAGCTTCAGCGGCGGCGTGTCGATCGCGAAGTTCGCGTATCCCGGCCGGCGCTTCGCCGGCCGGGTGCCGAACAGCTTCCCGTAGAACTCCACCGCCGCCTCGACGTCCGAGACGTTCAACGCCAGTTGCACCCTCGCCATCACGCACCTCCACGATCGCATCGACAACGGTCTATGTCTTGACGAGCAGAGGATGACCGACGAGATAGACGGCTGTCAATCCCTGAGGCATGCTGGAGCCATGGCGACGACATCCCCACCGGCCGCGAGCCCGGTCCTCGCCCCACGGACCGAGACGGCGCCCTTCCCCTTCGCCGGGGCGCTCTCGGGCTGCTGCGCGCCCCTTGCCCGCGAACCGCTCTCGGCCGCGGACGCCGAGCAGCTCGCCACCGTGCTCAAGGCGATCGCCGTACCCGCCCGGCTGCGCCTGCTGTCGATGATCTACGCGCGTGACGGCGGCGAGGCCTGCGTCTGCGAACTCACCGAACCCCTCGGGCTCACCCAGCCCACCGTCAGCCACCACCTGAAAGTCCTCGTCGACGCCGGCCTGATCACCCGCGACAAGCGCGGCGTCTGGGCCTACTACCGCCCCGTACCCGGCGCCATGGCGGCACTCGCCGCGATGCTGGGCGGATGACACAGCGCACGCACTGGGACGACGTCTACGGTCGGGCAGTGGTGACCGAGGTCAGCTGGTACCAGCACGAACCCGCCAGCTCCCTGGCCCTGGTCGAGGCCACGGGCGTCGGCCCGCGTGATGCGGTCATCGATGTCGGTGCCGGGGCGTCCGTGCTCGTCGACCGGCTGCTGGATGCCGGCCATACGGACGTGACCGTGCTCGACGTCGCCGCCGACGCGCTCGCTGTGACCCGGTCCCGTCTCGGGCCGCGGGCCGCCGACGTGCACTGGCTCACCGTCGACCTGCTGGAATGGCGGCCACAACGGCGCTACCAACTCTGGCACGACCGCGCCGTGTTCCACTTCCTCACCGACCCCGCCGACCGCGACCGCTACCGCGCCGTCCTGCGCCAGGCGCTCGCACCCGGCGGCCACGCCATCATCGGAACGTTCGCGGCCGACGGCCCGACAGCCTGCTCCGGGCTACCCACCGCCCGCTACAGCACCGACGAACTCGCCGCCCAGTTTCCCGACCTGCACGTCGTGCGAACCAGCCGCGAACAACACCACACACCGAACGGCCGGACACAGCCGTTCACCTGGCTCACGCTGGCCGATCACACCGACGGCGACGGCAGCGCGGACCACCCAGCCACCGCAACCCACTCCTGACACAGCCCCGGTCTGCCCTCTGCCCCGCCCAGACCCGGCCACAAGGTCACGAGCCGCGAGCACACCCCATGACGAAGGGACGCCGTTAGGCTGAAACCATGGCCGGCTCGTTCTCCACCGCGGCTTGGGGCCGGTCCTTCCCGGGTGCCGGTCCCGTTGCCCGGGTAGCGCGTCGCACGCTGAAGGAGTCGCTGTACCTGCTGACGGGTCCGGTCAGCTCGGTCGCGGGCCCGCTGATCGTGCTCGGCGGTCTGTGCGTGGGAATGCTGGGTCGGGTTATCGGAAGGGCACCGGTCGCGGCCGGTGTCGCGGCGCCGGTGTACTGGTCCGCCGATCTGGAGCGGTGGCGGATCGACCGGGTCCGCGCGGCGGCACCCGGCCCGGAGCGGCTCGGGCGCCAGCCGAGGCCGAGCGGCGCCGCCGCCGCGTCGGACCTGGGGTTGTGGCTCGGCCTGGTGCACGCGATGGTCCTGCCGCCCGTCGCCCTGATCACCGCCGTGATCACGGCGCTGTGGTGGCTCGTCGGCGTCGGCGCCGCGACGACCGCGGTGCGCAACTGGGGCACGGCCGCTGGGAAGCCGCCGCCGATGACGCTGAGTACGGGCAGCGGTCCGTACCACGTCGACGTGAGCCTGGGCCTGACCTCGCCGACCACGCGGATGATCTTTGGGACCGTGGTCGGGCTGCTGCTGATACTGGCCTTGCCGCTGCTGACCAGGGCGTGCGTGGCCGTGCAGGCCGGTCTCGGGCAGGCGCTGCTCTCGGACGCCTCCCGGTGGCACCGCAGGATCCGCGGGCTGGAGCAGGAGCGCGACACCGCCCGGGCGCAGACCGTCGCCGCGCTGACCGCCGAGGCGGTGGCGCTGCGCCGGCTCGAGCGCGACATCCACGACGGCCCGCAGCAACGCCTGGTCCGGCTGGCGATGGAGCTGGGCCGTGCGCAGCGCCATCTCGACCGCAGGCCCGAGACCGTGCGGGAAGCACTCGCCGACGCCATGATCCAGGCCGAGGAGGCGTTGGAGGAGCTGCGGGCCCTGTCGAGGGGCATCGCCCCGCCGATCCTCGTCGATCGCGGCCTGCGGACGGCGCTCGCCGAGCTGGCCATGCGCTCGACGGTTCCCGCCCAGCTCGACGCGGGAACCTTGAGCCGACGGCCGGAGGCAGCCGTCGAGACGGCCGCGTACTTCGTCGTCTCCGAGGCACTGACCAACGTGGCCAAGCACAGTCAGGCCGGCCGGTGCGTGATCGGGCTCCGTCATGAAGCGGAGCTGCTGCGGATCTGGGTGACCGACGACGGGGCTGGCGGCGCCGCGTTCGACAAGGGCCACGGGCTTCGCGGCCTGCGGGACCGGGTGCAGGCGGTCGGCGGCCAGCTCCGCCTCACCAGCCCGTGCGGCGGCCCGACGACGATCACCGCGGAACTACCGTGCCGCTGACGGCCGCCGACGAGACGCCCGAACGACCCGTGCCCGAGGGCGGGCTGCGGATCGTCGTGGCCGACGACGCCGTGCTGTTGCGGGAGGGCCTCATCCGGCTGCTCGCCGAGGAGGGCCACCAGGTGGTGGCCGCGGTCGGTGACGCCCCGGCCCTGATCGAGGCGGTGCTGCGACACCGCCCGGACGTCTCGGTCGTCGACGTCCGGATGCCGCCGTCGCACACGGATGAGGGCTTGCGGGCGGCGATCGACGTCCGCTCGCGCCTGCCCGGCTCGCCGGTGCTGGTGCTCAGCCAGTACGTCGAGACCTCCTACGCGGCTGACCTGCTCGCGGACGGCTCGGGCGGGGTCGGCTACCTGCTGAAGGACCGGGTCGGCCGGGTCGGGGAGTTCCTGGACGCGCTGGAGCGGGTCGCCGGCGGCGCGACGGTGCTCGACCCGCAGGTCGTCGTGCGCCTGCTGGACGGGCGGCGCGGCGGCAGGGCGCTGGCGTCGCTGACCCCGCGGGAGCGAGAGCTGCTCGCGCTGATGGCCGAGGGCCATTCGAACACGGCCATCGCCCAGCGGCTGGTGCTGTCCGCCAGCGCCGTCGAGAAGCACATCGGCAACATCTTCGCCAAGCTCGGCCTGCCACCCGACGACGCCCAGCACCGTCGCGTGCTCGCCGTCCTCGCCTATCTCCGCGCCTGACGGCGACCGGCGGCGCGGCCTTTCCCGCGCGATGGTCCGGTTGGCCGGGTAGGGCCTGCCACACCTTCTTCGTCCGGCCTACTCCGGTGACCGGGCGACGCGCCCGCGACACCGTGTAAGCCATGCTCACATCATCACCCGCCACCGGTCCACGCACGAATCCGGAACGGTCCGCGCGCGGCGTCGCCCGGAGCCTGGACGCCGGTAGTCAGCCGAGCCGCGGGCTGTCCCGCCGCCACCGCTCAGCATCGAGCCGGCACCATTCCCCGCGCAGTTCCGCCGGCCCGGCGGGCACCCCAGGCCGCAGGCTGCTGGCACTCGCCCTCTGCGCCGCCGCTCTCATCGGCGCCTTCGCCCTCGCCCCGAGTCGACTGGCGGCCGGCGCCGGGGACGGCGATCTCGTCAACCACCGC
The DNA here is from genome assembly GCF_000235425.2 of Pseudofrankia saprophytica. Lineage (NCBI taxonomy): Bacteria > Bacillati > Actinomycetota > Actinomycetes > Frankiales > Frankiaceae > Pseudofrankia > Pseudofrankia saprophytica. The sequence goes on along the minus strand of NZ_KI912266.1, from coordinate 4,972,275 downwards.
CAGCTCATCGCGGCCGTGCACAGCGGGTTCGTCGAGTACTGGCGTTCCGGCAACCGGCGGCTTTCCCCGCACCTCGCGCGGGTCGTCGACTACTGGTACCGGTTCCACCTGATCAAGGGCTTGATCTCCGCGCTCCTACTGGTGGTCCTCATCGTGCTGACCATCGCGCTCTGGAAGGATTTCCTGAAGGCCAGCGACAGGGTGAGACGGGCCGGTCTCGCGTCGGCCGGTGTTCTCACGGCGGCGCTCACGCTGCTCGCGCTCGCGGCGGTGATGGCGAACATCCAGGGCGCGGCGGCGCCGTTCTCCTCGCTGGTGCCCATGCTGCAGGAGGGCGGGACCGACCCGGCGCTCGCCGGCGCGCTCGACCAGGCCACGCGACAGTTGGCCGACTCGCGCGCGGGCGCGCGGACCGCGCCGGCCCTCGACGTGATGACGGCCGGCTTCGCTAGTTACCACGTGGCGATGGCCGTGGTCGCCACGGTCGTGGCGGCCGCCCTCCTCACCGTCAGCGTGCTGCTGTGGAGAAGGGCCCCGGCCGACCGGAGGGCAAGGCGGGTGACGCGCGCCTTCGGCGTCCTGACCGCGGTGCTGACCCTGGCCCTGTGCGTCCTCGTCACGGCGAACGTGACCGCCGCGGCCCACTCCGCACCGGCACTTCTCAGCGCCCTCAAAGGCGGCCTGTGACACCTTCGATGGTGCGGCCGCTAGCTATCTGCGCGGCTTGGGATGAAGAGCGCGAGGACGAGGCCGATCACGGTGACAACCAGCAGCGTAGTAAGCGATAGAGCGAATGGTCGGCCGCCCGGGTGGGTGGCGGCGACCAGGATCGAGCCGGCCAGGGCCGTTCCCAATGATGACCCGAGATTGGAGACGCTTCGGGACAGTCCGGAGATATCGCTCTGGTCGCTGTCCGGGAAGCTCGACTGAACGAGGTTGACCGCGGCGGTGAGCATGACGCCGACGCCCAAGCCGGTCAGGAGGAGCCCTGGGACGAGGCTGAAGGTCCCTGAGGTCGTCCGGACCAGGGCTAGGAACAGGGCCATGCCGGCCGTGGTGACGATGAAGCCCTGCCTGATCAGGGTGCGTTGCGAGTGCCGTCTGGCGAGCCTCTCGGCCGCCGCGGAGGAGGCCAGGATTCCCACGCTGGCGGGGGTCAGCATCAGGCCTGTTCGGATCGCGTCGTATTTCCAGGCCTGTTGAAGGAAGACGCTGACGACGAAGAAGGTGCCCTGCATGGTGAGCCACTGGATGAGTTGAACGCCCAGGCCGAGGTTGGCCGTGCGGTCATGGAGGAGTCTACGGTGCAGCAGTGGCTCCTTGCCTTTTCGCTCTCGGGCGCGCAGGTAGCGGAAGAAGCAGACGAGGACGGCCGCGCCGACGCCGATGGACAGCCAGACCGGCGACATCCCGCCTTGGGAAATCAGGACCGTGCCCGCGACCGAGAAGTCCTTGCGGGAGACGAACCAGCCATAGGTGTTCGTCTGCAGGATTCCCAGGACCAGGAAGGACAGGCCGGCCGCGGACAGCACCGCGCCGCCCAGGTCGAACGGAGGCCGAGGTACCTGGCGCGGCTGGTCGGGGAGGTTGCGCGCCAAGAAGATGATCAATGCAACTGCCAGGGCCTGGGTCAGGAACAGCGCGCGCCATCCGAGCAGGCTCGTGATCAGCCCACCGATCAGGGGTCCGGCGGCGGCACCCAGGGCACCCGCGCCGCTGACGATGCCGAAGTATTTCGCTCGTGTTCTGACCTCGGTGAAGATCACGGTGACGAGGATGTACACCGGCGGGATCATGAGCGCGGAGCCGACGCCCTCCAGGATGGAGTTTCCAACGATCATTAGTCCGAGGCCTGGTGAGAGTGATGCCAGCAGTGCGCCGATGCCGTAGACGGCCAGGCCGGTGATGAAGCAGGTCCGTCGCCCCCAGATATCCGACAGTTTGCTGCCGGGGATCATCAGCGCGGCCATGGTGAGTGTGAACAGGGTGATCGTTGTCTGCACGCCGATCACGGTGGTGTCGAGGTCCTTCGCGATGGCGGTGATGGCCACGTTGAGGCTCGATGCCGCATAGCTGCAGATGAACTGCGCGAGCGCCAGCGGGAGGACGACCGCGCGGGCGTCGATCTTTGACGGGCTGCCCGGAGACGGATTCAGGGTGGTCCTCCTTGCGCGTCCGGCCAGTCGACCTCGTGAGCTGCCGGCCGCTGCCCGCACGGGACGCCGGCGGATCCATTGCTGGGAATGGTGACCAGCCATGGCGGCCTGCCAGCAGACCGACGGCTTGGCCGGCGGCGGCCAGGCCCGATCGGCGTCTGAGATCTGTCATCGTCTCCGGGACGCCGGTCGAGTCCGAGCACGCCGGCCGGTGGTACGGCGGATTGGCGGTTTCCGGCTACGCCGCGGCGTTCTCCTCAGCGTCGAGCTCGTCATCCAGGGCCATGGCCGCGGCGACGAGCGCGAGATGCGTGAACGCCTGTGGGAAGTTGCCGAGTTGCTCGCCAGAGGGACCGATCTCCTCGGCGAACAGGCCCACGTGGTTGGCGTAGGTCAGCATCTTGTCGAAGGCGTATCGGGCCTGGACCAGCCGGCCGGAGCGAGCGAGTGCCTCAACGTACAGGAAGCTGCAGAGGTTGAAGGTACCCTCGGAGCCGCGTAGCCCGTCGGGGGAGGCCTCGGGGTCGTAGCGGTAGACGAGGCTGTCGCTGACCAGTTCCTGCCCCATCGCGTCGAGGGTGCTCAGCCATGCGGGGTCCCGTGGGGATAGGAATCCGACGCGGGGCATGAGCAGGAGCGATGCGTCCAGAACGTCGGTGTTGTAGTGCTGGACGAATGCTTCTCGCTTCGGGCTCCAGCCACGTTCTACGATCTGGTTGAAGATCGCGTCGCGGACCTGTGTCCAGCGGGGGATGTCCGCGGGGCGCGAGTACTGGGTCGCCAGGCGAATGCCACGGTCGAAGGCGACCCAGGTCATGAGGCGGCTGTAGGTGAAGTCCTGCTGACCGCCGCGGGTCTCCCAGATTCCCTCGTCGGGCCGGTCCCAGGTCTCGGTGAGCCGGTCGAGCATGGTGGCGAAGGCCTGCCAGCCGCGAATGCCTCCGATATCGCCGGCAAGCGCGAGCGCGTCGGCGGCTTCTCCGTAGATGTCGAGTTGGATCTGGTCGGCGGCGGCGTTGCCGATCCGAACCGGTGCGGATCCCCGGTAGCCCTCGAAGTGATCAAGGGTCTCCTCGGTCAACCGGGGGTCGCCATCGATCCGGTACATGATCTGCAGCGGTTCACCGGAGGCGGTGGCCCCGTCGGTGAGCCGGTCACGCAGCCATCGACGGAAGGCATGAGCCTCCTGGGTGAACCCAAGGTCGATCAGAGATCTGACCGAGAGGGACGCGTCTCGGATCCAGGTGTATCGGTAGTCCCAGTTGCGTTCACCGCCGATCTGCTCTGGCAGCCCGGCGGTGGCCGCGGCGATCGGTGCCCCCGTGGGGGCGTAGGTGAGCAGCTTGAGGGTGATCGCCGAACGGTTGACCGCGTTCTTCCAGCGGCCCCGGTAGGTGCAGGAGCGCAGCCAGTTGATCCAGAAGCCACGGCAGGACTCCAGGTCGTCCCGGATGTCGTCCAGTGACAGCGGCAGCGGCGCAGGGCTGTCCGGCGCATCGCTGGTCAGGACGATGGCGGCCACGTCACCAGCCGCGAGGGTGAAATGGGCGGAGATATCGTTGGAGTCAGCCTGGAACGTGACGGGCGCGGTGGCCTGAATGCGCAGATCGGCGTTGGGGCCCCGGAAGACCGCGGATCCGCGATCGATCTGTGTGAGGGTGTGCGGCGCACGCCCGTAGTCGAACCGGGGACGGCAGGTGAACACGAAGGGAAGACTTCCTCGCACCACCCGCGCGACTCGCAGCAGGCGATGCCGGTCCGTCGGCATGGTGGTGTCCAGCGGTTCCATGAAGTCGGCGACCTCTCCGACGCCGCTGGGAGCCATGAATCGAGTGACCAGCACAGCGGTGTCCGACAGGTATAGCTGACGGATCGTCAGCCCGCTTTCGCCCGGAAGGTCAGCGGCGAGCTGGCAGTAGCCACCGCGATCCTTGTCGAGAAGCGAAGCGAAGATGCTGGGAGAATCGAATCGCGGTGTGCACCACCAGTCGACCGATCCTTCAGAGGAGACCAGCGCCGCGGTTTGAAGATCTCCGATCATCCCGTGGTCGGCGATCGGCGGATAGCTGTTCACGGTCGCTTCTCCTTCGCTCGGCCCACGCAACGGAACCGCTCCGACGCAGGTGTCGGCACGCGCGTCGCGTCGTCGGAAGTCCCGGCCGGATACGGCCCCATTTGTGGGCCGTACGGAGCCATGCCCGACGGACGACGCCTGCGCCACCCCCGGTCGGCTGATGCGCTCCTACGCCTTGAGCGTGCGCTCGATCGCGGCTTGGCGCACTCCGACCGCCGGGCGCGACGGGTGCGTACTGGTCCAGGTGCCACCTGGGCGCACCATGCGCGCACCGATCTGTGCCGCAAACGACCGTAAGATCGGCAGCGCCTCACCTGTCTGCCCGGGAGTCGACACGCTAAGAGCCGGCGATTTCCATGGAAGGTGTCGTCTCGCGCCGATGTCGCCGCTAGGCCGATGGATCCGGAATCCCGTTTTGTACCCGGTCGAGGGAATCGTCAGTGTGTCACCGTCCGCGACTGATCGAGTCGCCTGTTTCGTTCTGCGGCACGATTGTGGAGATGATACTGACTACGGGACGGAGGATCGGGTGTTCGCTACCCAGTACCTTGCCTATGACTATCCGGTGCTAGGCGCCTTCTGGACTCTTTGCTGGATCTTCCTGTGGGTTATCTGGCTGGTTCTCGTCGTCCGCGTCGTTATCGACATATTCCGGGACAGGGAAACGAGCGGATGGGCCAAGGCCGGATGGCTTCTCTTCGTCCTGGTCCTGCCATTCCTCGGCATCCTCGCCTATCTCGTCGTGAGAGGGCAGAGCATGGCCGACCGGAACGCGCGGCAGTTGCAGGAACAGCGCGGGATGGTCAACGCCTACATCCGTGACGTGGCTGGTGGCACCAACAAGGAGGTCGACGACCTGGCCAGGCTGTCCGGGCTCAAGGCCAGCGGTGACATCACCGCGGCGGAGTTCGAGCGCGCGAAGGAGAAGATTCTGCGGTGAGTCCGCGGCCGTCCCGGACCGGTCCCGCGCGTTGCCGCGGCTCGGCGAACGCGGGACCGGGCGGCTGGTGTGGCCCCGGGAGTCGCCGGACCGTATGGCCCTCGCTGTCCAGGTGCGGCTACGTCCGGGGTCCGTGCGCGTCGCCGCCATGCGGGTCGGCGGTGGCCAGGATGGCGCGTCGTTGACCGCGCAGTACGGCGGCGATCGGCAGAGCCGCCGCCAGGCCGCTGAGCAGGACGGCGGCCAGCGCGCCCAGGACGGAGGGTTCGTTGTCGAACGCGAGGCCGATCGCTGCCAGGGCGGGCCCCGCGTTGCGCACCGCGGTGACCCCTCCCAGGGAGGTGCGCCGTGTGGGCATGCCCGTGGCCAGCAGCGTGCCTACGGCGAACGCGGCAGCCGCGAGGATGAACCCGGCGAGCAGGGTGCGCGAGCCGAGCAGCGCGACGATGTCATGCCAGTTGCCCACCACCATGCCTACCAGCACGATCAGGAAGGTCACGTTCGAGATCACGGTCCCGGTCGGGTGCCACGACCGGGCGGTGGAGGTGGCATAGCGGCGAAGGAGCAGGCCGACGGTGAATGGGACGAGCTGCAGGAGAGCCACGGTCCGCACCAGCGTCCCGACGTCGAGGGAGACGTCGGTGCCGACGTCGGCGGTGGTGAGGATGATGGTGACGGTTGGCGCGAAGGTGAGGCTACCGGCAGTGGCGAGCAACACCTGCGTCGCAGCGCCCGCGGCGACGTCGCCTCCTTGGATCATGGCCAGTTTCGCCCCGAACGGTCCGCCCGGAGACGAGGCGACCAGAACGAGCGCGATGAACGGCGCGGCGGTTAGGCCGAGCAGCTCGCCGATGCCCCAGCCGAGCAGCGGGACGACCACCATGTTGGCCAGCAGCGCCAGCAGCAGTAGCGGTACGTCGCTCACGACGGCCCGCAGGGCCGGGAGGGTGGCCCCGAGACCGGCGGAGAACATGGTGGCCGCGATGAAGATCACCGTGATGGCGTTGAACAGCAGACGCAGGGTGTCCATGAGGTTTCCCGCCTGGGAGACGCGGCGTGCCGGGGCGGTGAGGCGCGAAGTGTCGGGTCGTGCTCAGTCCTTCAGGTCGCCCAGCCAGCGCAGTGCGTTCAGGCCTGGCAGGAAGCAGTACTCGCCGCCGCGCGTGACGACGAACCGTGGCAGCCCGGACAGTCGCCGGCGCAGTGGCCGTCGGGGGATGGTGAACCCGACGGGGCCTTCGTGGCTTCCGGTGATGGGGTCCGTGGCGCCGCCGGCGCCGAAGAAGACGCCGTCGTTCATCCATTCGGACTGGACGAACTCGAACTGCCGCCCGAGGTGCGCGCCGACGAACGTGAACATCAGGCCGCGGTCGGCCCCGTCGTCGTCCAGGACTCCTGAAGGTAGCGGCGGGCCGTAGACAGCGCCCCGTCTGATCATGCGGTGTAGTCGTGGCTCGCCTGCTACCGAGGCGTCCCGGGGGTTGGCCCGGCGGATGTGGCAGCCGCCAGGGGTGATGAATCCGCCGGGATCATCGCGTTCGTAGAGGAACGCGTTGCGCCGTTCTGGGTCGGCCCCGAGGGCGGGATCGTCGTGATGGGGACTGAGCGCGAGCGGTGCGCCGCTGCGCCATCGGCCCATGATCTTGGCGGCCAGTAGCTCCTCGTCTTCGGGGTTGACGGCGTTGTCCCGCAGGTAGCGCCGGAACGCGCCGACCCGTTGGTGGAGTTTGCGGATGGCGACGTAGCTGCCGTTGCGTCCGAGCTCGGCTGGCTGTGGTGCCTGCACGCCGCCAAGCTCGTCGGGGTAGCCGAGCACGAACTCGCCGGCCTTCAACGGCACCTGCAACGTGTTGGACCCGGCGATGCCACTGCCCTCGACCGCGGGTTGGCTGACACCGTCGCGATAGCCGAAATGCTCGGTCTCGGTGGGCAGGGTGTAGCAGTCCTGCCGCCAGATCGCCCTCACGCCTGACAGGCGGTCGTAGGCGGGCCGGACCCGGTCGATGGCCGTCTGCAACTGGGCGGCGTCCGGCGCGACCGCGAGGAGCACGACGTGGACAGCGGACGTGCCCAGCGGCGTCTCCCAGTGCTCGGGGCCGCTCTCGCCGACGTCTCCGAGCGCTGTGGCTCTGGCGGCCATGCCCTGACGGAACTCCCAGGCGAACGTGGCCAGGGCGGGCTCCGGAACGCCGAGTGCTCGCAGTCCGGGGCAGGTGAGCGCGACGCTGACCCACGTGTTCCCCAGGGGGCTGACCGGATCGGCGGCGGAGGTCACCGCCGTGCTCACGCGCCGTATCAGCTCCCGCCCGTGTGCCCGGTCATCCACTCGGAACAGGAGATAGGTCGCCGCGTAGGGGGTCGGGCGGGGGCTAAGGACCCCACGCTGAATGTCGTCGAGCTGCAACGTGGCGCGCATCTTCGTGGTCACAGGCGGGGCCTCCTTCCGGCGCTACCGAGAGACGAGGTTGCGCCAGAAGTTCCGCAGGCTCTCGTCGCCGCCGAACAGCGAGCTGAAGATCGTGGAGTCCGCCAGAAGCACATCGCCGGCCCGGTCTCCGGCTGGAGGCATCCACAGGAACGTGTTGAACTCGGTGCCGCCGGCCCCGATGAACGGATGCGGTCTTGCCAGGTCGATGGGCTGCCTGGCCAGTACCTGGACAACGCCCGGCTCGTCGGTCGTCACCGCGTAGTGCGGCAGATGCTGGTGAAAATTGAAGTGGCTGACCCCGTCGAGCCATCCCCTGGGGTCCAGGTCCCTGGCCAGGGACAGCGGGGCGGGCTGATGGTGCTCCTGGACGGCGGGACGCAGCCCATAGCGGTTCTCGACGGGTACCCCGAGTCCTTGCATGAGGCCGCGGACGTATCCGGCAAGCCGCTGCTGGCGGGGGATCAGGAGATCTCCGTGGTGGTGGTACTCGATGTCCCGGACGGCCAGGTCGTCGGAAGCTCCGACGTCGTGATGCGGCCCGAGGATCAGGCAGGCGTCCTCGCGGCGCAGGAAGTGCCTTAGCGCCTCGATCTCGGCCAGATCAGCCTTCTGCCCGGTGATCGTGTTATCAAGTCCGAACACGAACAGGGTGTCGGTGTCGGCCAGCACCCGCCCGTCCAGCACGGTCCGAAACCCAGCCTGATCGATCCGTTGATACACCGGTACCGGATGTCCGGTGACCTGCTCCACGTACACCTGGAAAGGAACCCAGGCCCAGAAGAACAACTCCAGCGCCCCCGCGATGCCCTGCTGGAACTGGAACGGGTCGGACCACCGCGGTTCCTCGTAGGCGGGCCAGGCGACCCGCCGGATCTCGGTCATCGTGGAGAACCGGTTGTCAAGCTCGGCGGGATTCCTACCAGCTTCGGCCGGATAGCTCCACGACACGTAGATGCTCACCCGCCGCCGGCCCGGGGTGTAGGTGCGCAGAACATGGTTCTGGTTGTAGACGCGCGCCGTCCGCGGCTCGGGCATCATGGTCTCCGCTGCGCGACCGAAGGCGCGGAGGGTGTGAACGATGGCCTTCTCACGGCGCCTCCCTGTCCCGGCTGGCGATTGAGGTCGATCCGGTTCTCACGGTGACGATGGAGATGCTCACTGCATCTGGTCGAGCATCTCCGACAGGGCGTTCTTGATTCGCAGGGCCTTCTTGATCTCGTCGGAGGTGACGTACGGATACTCGCCGTACTCAAGGAAGCTCGGGCAGTGGTGCGCGCGTACGAAACGGACGAAGGCCTCAGGGTTCGTCCGCCAGTCCTCGGGGAAACCTTCGAGATTCTCGAAGGCCGTGCTCACGCCTGCTCGACTGAAAAGCGCGACCGCGTCCTCGGTGTACTTGTCGAAGTCCGTGTCGAAGATCCCCTGGTACATAAAACGGGTGTCGTCATCGAAGAGCACCCAGCGCAGGTAGTGCAGCTTCAGCGGCGCGAGGAGATAAGGATCCCCCTCCAGCGCGCCGGCAAGGGTGCGGCCGTGTGCGCGTATCGCCTCGGCTCGGCCCGGCTTGACCTTGGCGATGATGGTGAATCCGTAGCACGCCGGTGTCCTCGGGTAGACAGGGCCGTATTTCCCCCGTTCGAGCTGGTCGGTCTCCTTGGGGATGGCCACCGCCTGAGGCCTGATCTCCATCTGGACTCCTCCGCCCAGGCTATCCGCCTGCCAACTGGGTTTGTTTACGTCGTCCAGATCGCGGGTCTTGGTCTGGTCCGACGCCCCGGAGCCGATTCATCCCGGCGGCTGGGGATGGAAGGTGATATCGTGCGGCATGTCGGTGACGACAAGCGCCGTCGAGGGTGGTATCTCGTGCCACACCCCGGGTAGCTCGCTCAGGGGTTCCGACAGGACGGCCCGCGCGTGGTCTGGTACGCGCCGCAGGCGTTCGTGTTCGGGGTAGAGCATCCGGATCGCGTCGACATCCTCGCTCATGTACAGAGTGTTGACAACCGGCCCGCTGGCGTATCTGGCCGCGAACAGCGTTTCGCCGTCGGTCAGGCCGACTGTCATCTGTAGAGGCTCAGCGATACCCGCGGCGGCACCGACGCTCTCGACGAAACCAGCCATTCGCTCCAGGCCGCCGAGGGGATCCTTCTCCAGCCCGAATGTGAGCGCGAGGTGGAAAATGACCTCCGAATCGGTGGAGCCCTTGATATTGCTGAACAGGTCGGGGCGGACTGCCATCAGCAGCTCGCGCCGAATCGACTCGAAGCCCGCGACGTAGCCGTTGTGTACGAATAACCACTCACGGTAGCGGAAGGGATGGCAGTTCGTCTTCTGAACGGGCGTTCCGGTGCCCGCCCGGACGTGTGCGAGGAACAGCGGCGAACAGACCTCGTCGGCCAGCTCCCGGAGGTTCTCGTCCCCCCAGGCGGGTGAGTCGCTGCGGAAGACAGCCGGCGTCTTTCGTCTGTCATACCAGCCGAGACCGGTCCCGTCGCCGTTCGGTTCGAGCAATTCCGGCGCATGTTTGACGCTTTGGGCGATCAGCGACCGTTCCGGCTCATACAACAGGACGCGTGGGGCGATCGGGTCGCCCCTGTATCCTATCCATCTGCACATACCGCCCTCCCTGGGTGCCGCGACGAGGGTGCCCGCGTCGCGCCGAAGCAACCGCCGTCTCCGTGGCCAACCGCACAGGGACTCGGGCCGGATGTGGCCGTACTACCGCCAAGTGCGTCGAGTCGTCCCTACGACGCTCATGTACTTCGCCGCCGTGGCAGCCCCGCCGGGCGGCTCATCTCGGAAGGGTGAGGACCGCACCGCCGGTGGGGTGTGTGCTGATCCGAGGAGTCTCCCGGAACCGAGAAATTGACGGGGTGGCGATATTCCCCTCCCATTCGGGGGACCAGTCAAGAAGGCTCGAGCCTCGACGACAGCAGGACTCTGGCGGCGCCCGGTCCGTGAGGTTGCCCGGCCGCCTGGTCTCCGGTCACCCAGGCAGGAGCACGTCATGGACCCCGCGGTCGCGGTGGTGGCGGCGGCGATGTTCGCCTACGCGCTGGTGGAGCGGCGGCTGGGGCAGACGCCGATCAGCGGCGCGATGGTGTTCACCGCGGCCGGCCTGCTGGCCAGCGAGCAGGTCGCGGGGCTGATCACCCCGTCCGTGGCCAGCCACGGTGCCACCATCTTTCTGGAACTGACCCTCGCGGTCGTGCTGTTTGGCGACGCCATGGGGGCCAACGTGGGCGCGTGGGCGACGGAGGCGCCGCTGCCTGGTCGGTTGCTGGGACTCGGGCTGCCCTTGACGATGGTCGCCGGATGGCTATTGGCGTGGGCGCTATTCCCCGGCATCGGCGCGTGGGGGGCGGCGCTGCTGGCGGCGGTGCTGGCGCCCACCGACTCCGCGCTTGGGCTGCCCGTCATCACCGACCAGCGGGTCCCCCGACTGATCCGTCATGCGCTCAACGTCGAGGGTGGCCTCAACGACGGTCTGGCGCTGCCATTCGTGACCATCTTCCTGGCGCTGGCACAGGAGGAACAGCACGCGGTCGGGCACGGATATGCCGTATCCGTCCTTCTGCGGGCGCTCCTGGCCTCCGGCGCGATCGGCATGGCGCTCGGCGCCGGCAGCGCCTTCGCCCTGCGGTGGTCGATGAACAAGGGCTGGTCGGACCGGCGCTGGCGGTCAGTGGCGCTGCTGGCGACGGCCACGCTGGCGTACGTGCTGGCGGACCTGATCGACGGCAGTGGTTTCATCGCTGCATGGGTGGCCGGCCTGGTGGCTGGCCTGACGGCCCACGAGAGCCTGGCTGCGGCGCAACAGATGCCTGAGGAAGCCGCCAACCTCGGCGTGTCCGTGAGCTTCGTGTTGTTCGGCGCCCTGTTCCTGGCACCAGCCCTCGAATCCGTGACCTGGAGGGCGGCGGCCTACGGGCTGCTCAGTCTGACCGTGATCCGGATGGTTCCTGTCGCCATCTCATTGTGCGGATCGAGGCTGGCGCCCCAGACCGTCGCATATGTCGGCTGGTTCGGGCCGCGCGGGCTGGCGTCGATAGTGTTCGCGGACCTGGTCGCCACCAGTGGGCTACCCGAACAGCACCAGATCGTCCCGGTTGTGATGCTGACGGTCGGGATGAGCGTGGTCCTACACGGCGTCACCGCGCCCTCGGGCGCTCGGAGCTACGGCCGCTGGTACGCCTCGGCGGTAGCGCGCAACCGTGCGATCCGTGAGGCTGCCCAGGCACCGCCGGCCTGTCATGTGCGTTGGGCGGCGACGCCCCGGGCCGCGCCGCCGCGCCAGCAGATCCGGTAGCCGCGACCGCCTGGTTCGTCCAACATGAGCCGCTTCGCAGAAATCGAGCTGGCTCCCAATCGCTGATCGAATCGACCGGTCCCCCCTTGAGTGGGACTGTAGAGGTCTGACCGTGATAGGCGGAGGTGAAAAATGGATCACCAGTATCCGACCTACGGCCACCCGGTTCTCGGCGCCTTCAGGACCCTGCGCTGCATCTTCCTGAGGGTTATTGGGATGGTGCTTCGGTCCCATATGATCGCAGAAATCCTCCGCGATCGAGAGTTGAGTGGACGGGCGAAGGCTGGATTGCTTCTCTCCGCGCTCGCCCTCCCGTTCCGAGGCGTCTGTGCCTATCTGGTGGCCAGGGGCCAGCACATGGTGAGGCGGAAAAATCGGCACGCGGAAGAAACTGGGCCGGGGCACCGCCTAAGGCAGAGAGGCGGTCGCCGGTTCCAGGACCCGTTGCGGGGACCTCGTCAACCTCTCCGGCCTCAGGGCCAGCGACGAAACTCTCCTGGAAGAGTTCCGGTGCGTCAATGAGGAAGTGCCACGCCCAACCCCGACCGGCGCCGCCTCGAGGGAAGCGGCAGTGACGAGTTCGCTGCCGCTTGCCATCGCCGCCGGAATCTATCCGCTCGGCCTGGCGATCGTGGTTCGTTATCTGGGCGATCCTCCTTCGCTGCGGCACGCATTTGCCTACCTCGGCGGGGCGGCGGCAGTCACCGTCGGGGCTGGCGCCGCCATCGTGGTGGCCCTGCGCGTCGCCGACCTGTCTGGAAGTCAGGAGCGGACCCTGAGCGCCGGTATGCAGACGTTTCTTGGGGCGGTACTGCTACTGGTGGCGTTCTGGGTTTCTCGACACCGCCCGACCGAGATTCGCCGACCGTCTCGACGTGTCGTGGCAACCTCGCGAGAAGTGGGCGGCCCGGATGCGGCCCGCGACCTGACGCCGAAAGAGGCTGGTGAGAGCCGGAAGGCTGTGGGAGCCCGAACGATGTTCTTCGTCGGGGTAACGACATATCTGCCTTCCGCGTTCTATGTCGCCGCGTTGAAAAATCTCGCAGCGACCGATTCCGGCCCGGGTCTCACTATTCTCTCGCTGTTCGTGTGCGCCGCGCTGGTGCTGATCATGGTAGAGTTTCCCATCGTCCTCAGGCTGCTCGCGCCACGGCAGACCGGGCGGATTCTCGCCGCTTACAACACGTGGATGGGCCGACACGGATGGGATGTCATTTTTCTGGTCGCCACGGTGAGCGGGCTATGTTTCCTCGCGAGCGGAATCGTGGGTCTAATCACATCCGAATAGTTTGCCGGATTCCGCGCCGGTCACCGCGACCGACGCCGCGCGATCAATCGCGGAAGGGTTGAAGACACGGTGCGGATGTCGTCGAGCGATGCCCTAAAAGGATCGCTGGCACGCCCTGTGGTGATTTTGCTGGGACTGGCGTCACTGACCGTCGTCACGGCCGGATTTCGAGCCTTCCGGGACACACTCGGACCAGCGTTTCTGGCACTGGTTCTCGTCGTCACGGTGCACCCATTGCAGACAGGCCTGCGCCGGCGTGGGGTGCCCGGGTGGGTCGGCGTGGTCGCGGCGATGGCGACGATATATACGATTCTGGTCGGCTTGGTGGTAGCCCTGGTCGGGTCGGCCGCCCGGCTGATCACGCTGCTGCCGGACTACCGCACCCAGTTCGACAAGCTGTTGAACCAGGCCGCCCAGTGGCTTGAGGACCTCGGTGTCCAGCCGGAACAAGCCAGCGCCACGGTCGGTCGGCTCGACCTGACCAAACTCTCCGGCGTGCTGCACGACATCCTTTCCGGGCTGACCTCGGCGGGGTCCAACCTGGTGTTCCTGGTCACGATAGTGTTTTTCCTGGCAATCGACTGCGACCTGTTTGCTCGCCGGCTCGACGTGGTAGCCGAGTCGCGGCCGCTCGTCGTGGGGGCATTGCGGGAATTCGCCCGCAACACGCGCCGCTATCTGGCCGTGTCTTCGCTTTTCGGGCTGATCGTCGCCGTGCTCGACGCGTTGGCTCTGCAATGGCTGGCGATCCCGTTGCCACTGTTGTGGGGGCTGCTGTCGTTTATCACCAACTACATCCCCAACATCGGGTTCGTGGTGGGACTGATCCCACCCGCGCTGCTCGGCCTGCTCGAGGGCGGTGTGGGCCGCATGCTCTGGGTCGTGGCGGTCTACTCATCTATCAACATGGTCGTGCAGTCGTTCATCCAGCCCAAGGTCGTCGGCAACGTGGTGAGGCTGTCCGCGACCCTGACCTTCCTGTCCTTGGTGTTTTGGGCGTTCGTCCTCGGCCCGCTCGGAGCACTGCTGGCGGTTCCGATGACCCTGCTGGCCAAGGCTCTGCTCATCGACGCCGATCCCGCGGCCCAATGGCTGCGTCCGCTTCTGGGCGATACGACTGCCGAGACCGCGGTGGAGGATTCCTCGACACCCGCCCATTCAGGAACCCAGTAGGACTTTGTACGGAGGCGACCATGAGTCACACCGTGGAGGCCCGCGAGAGGTCGAATATGACGGCTGCTGTGAGACACGCTCCCGGGCGCCGCTCCCGGCCGCGGTCAGCCGAAGGAATGCCTGACGGTGCTCCGCTGAGTCCGGCGGAGCGCGCGGCTCGGGGACGGACCGCACGGGCCCAAGCCCCGCGCCGGACCCACGCGGAGTATGAACCGGCGCCGGATCGGGCCGATCCGATCGACGCGGTGGACCAGCAGTCGCGGCACCGCCTGCCCGAGCTCGTTCCCATCCGCTACCAGCGGATGGCTGAATCGCCGTTCAGATTTTATCGAGGCGCCGCCGCGATCATGGCGGCGGATCTCGCCAGGACTCCGACGTCGGGTATCTCCGTCCAGCTCTGTGGCGACGCGCACATGCTGAACTTCCGGCTGCTCGCCTCCCCTGAACGACGCCTGGTATTCGATATCAACGACTTCGACGAGACCCTTCCCGGCCCCTGGGAGTGGGACGTGAAGCGGTTCGCCACCAGTCTGGTCATCGCTGGCCGTGCCAACGGCTTCGGGCCGGTCGAACGGCGCGACATCGTGACCGCGGCGGTCAGGGCCTATCGGATGTGGATGCACCGGTTCGCGGCGATGACCAACCTCGACGTCTGGTACGCGCATGTCGATGTCGACGACCTGGTTACACGGTTTGCGGACGTGCTGGGCCGGGGGAGTTCCAAACGCCTGTCACGGGCGACGTCGCGCGCCCGATCGCGCGACCAGCTGCGGGCGTTCACCAAGCTGACCAAGCTTGTGGACGGCGAACGACGTTTCGCGTCCGACCCGCCGCTACTCGTCCCGATCGGCGAGCTGGAGGCGGCGAGAGAACGGGAGCTGCTGATGGGATGGCTGAGCTCGATCGTGGACCGGTACTCCGCGACGCTGTCGGCCGACCGACGCAGACTGCTCGCCCAGTACCGTCTCGTGGACTTCGCTCGCAAGGTCGTCGGTGTCGGCAGCGTGGGCACCCGCTGTTGGGCTGCGCTGCTGCTCGGCCGCGACGACGGCGACCCGCTCCTGCTGCAGATCAAGGAAGCGGGGACATCGGTCCTCGCGGATCACTTGCCCGGGAGCGAGTACGGCAACCAGGGCGAACGGGTCGTTGTCGGGCAACGCCTCATCCAGGCCGCCAGCGACATCTTCCTCGGCTGGCAGCGAGTGGAAGGCCTCGACGGGCGGCAGCGCGACTTCTACGTCCGGCAGCTGCAGGACTGGAAGGGCATCGCAGAGACGGAGAGCATGGACCCCGACGGGATGGCCCTGTTCGGACGTCTGTGCGCCGCCACCCTCGCGCGGGCCCACGCACGGTCGGGCGACCGCATCGCGATCGCGTCCTACCTGGGCACCGGCGCGGGGTTCGACCGGGCGGTCGCTCGCTTCGCAGAGGCGTACGCCGACCAGAACGAGGCCGACCACGCCGCGCTGGTCGAGGCGGTCCGAACCGGACGAGTCAGCACCACGGCGCCCTGACGACTCGCCGCCCCGAGAACGAACGCCTCGAGTCAAGCCAGATCACCATCCGGCCGGTCGCCAAACGTGCTCTGAACAGGGACGACGCTCGATGGCCGGGGTTGCCGAGATCGGTTCGGACGGGGTCCCGAGGGACGACTGGGCGATGGCCCGAACAGCTTCTGCGTGTTCATGCGCGGTGGTGGTGGATGACGGCGACCGGGCAGGGTGCGTGGCGGATGCACCGGTCGCGGACGGCGCCACGGCGCAGGATGGGCGCGGGTTCGAGCCAGCGCCGGTGCCGGAGGACGGTGAGGAGGTCGGGTATGACTCCGCTTGGAAGGAATTTCCGGATGACGCCGGGGCCTGGCTGGTGGACCTGGCTGGTCGCGACGGACGTGACGGCCGCGACGGTTCTCATCCGCTTTTACGTGGGCGTGGTGTTCCTTACCGAGGGAATCCTGAAGTTCGTGCGTCCTCACACGCTGGGTACCGGCCGTTTCGACAAGATCGGTATCCCCGCGCCCGGCTTCTTCGCGCCGTTCACCGGTGTGTTGGAGATCGTTTGCGGGACGCTGCTTCTGGTCGGGCTGCTGACCCGGCTCGCCGCGATACCGATGGTCGTGAACATGACGTGTGCCCTGATCGTTACTAAGATTCCGATCCTGTGGGGCGGTTCGGCGCTGTTCAAAGGCGAGTCCGGCTGGGGGGACTTCCTCCACGAAGCCCGGGTGGATCTCGCGCAGTTGTGTGGCAGCCTGTTTCTGCTGATCGTCGGTGCCGGCGCCTACTCGTTCGACGCCTGCCTGCATCATGGCGCCGCCGTATCGGGCTTGGCGGACGCGGACCGAGGCTGGAGCCCGGCAGGCAGACGAACCGTGGGCGGCGCCGTCGGCGTGTCGCCAGGTCGGGAGTCGGGTGGCCGGGAGCCCGGTGACCCCGGGTCCTGGTCCGGGCGGCGACCTGGACCTCGCTGATCGCGTCCGCCATCAGCTCCGGCCAGCGCCGCCGCGGCCGAGACGGGCAGGTCCGCGGCTCGACCCCGCGCCGTCTCCTCTGCGGGGCTGGCGGACCTCGCCTGGGACCCGCGCCTTCGCCAGATCGCCTCCGGCGCCGTCGGATCGGCGATCTATCGATCAATCTGGCTTGGTCTTCCAACAGGTCGCCGCCGTCCACGCGGCGGTACAGGCCCACCACGGCTGAGCCCCCGCGCGGTGGCTTCACGATCACAAGGTCACCGCGAAGACCGTGACCACAGCTACCACTGCACCTGGCGCCGGCCAGCGACGCCCGGTCGTCGAGCTGACCAGGCGGGCGGCTGGGTGCGCGGCGGTGAGCGGATTGACCTGGTGGCGTCAGGCCGTCCAGCACCTGCACTCCGGCGCGAACCGCCGCATCCTGGAAGAAGGAGGGAGCGCGGCGAAGGCGCCATTCGGACCGTCCGTCCACTCGCTCCGGGAGGTGACAGTGATGATGTACTGGCATGACGGCCATGGCATGGGTGGCTGGGGCTGGTTCGCCATGTCCCTGGGCATGCTGCTGTTCTGGGCTGTGCTCATCATCGGAGCGGTACTGGTAGTACGGGCGCTGACCCAGGCAGGCGACCGCGGTCGTCCCCCGACGCCGCCACCCGCCGGGCCCGCGGCCACCGGTGGGCCTGCCGGCCCGTCCCCTGAGCAGATCCTCGCCGAGCGCTTCGCCCGCGGCGAGATCGACGAAAAGGAGTACCGCGCCCGCCTCGCCGCCCTCCGTGAGACGGCCGACCGCCTTGTCAAACACTGACGGCCAACCGAGGCGCTGACCGGTCGCGGCCGGCTCACCATCACGTGGGCGCGATCGGCGCGCCAGCCGGCTAGCGGCGCCGGCCGGCTGGCGCGCATCCTTGCTCCTTTGTCGGCTCAGCGGACCGCTGGCGCTCCGGCGAGCCGACATGGGGTTGCGGTCAGGTGGTATAGGACAGGATGGTCATCATGCCGGCCGCCGCGTGGTAGGCGTTGTGGCAGTGGATCATCCACTGGCCGGGGTTGTCGGCGTCGAGGTCGACGGTGACCGTGCCCATCGCGGGGACGAGCACGGTGTCCTTGCGTACGCCGTTCGAGGTCGGCGCCTCAACGGCGAAGGTGTGGCCGTGGATGTGCATGGGATGAGACATCATGGTGGCGTTCTGGAAGAGGATCCGGATGCGTTCACCCTGGTGAACCCGAAGCTCGGGTGGATGGTTGGTCGACGGGTCGCCGTCGGCGTCGCCGAACGACCTGCCGTTGATCGTCCAGCGGTAGTCGGTCGGGTCCGCGCCCAGCCGTAGCGTGATCACCTGGTTGGGTGCGTGGGCCGGCAGAGCGTCCTCGGGGGTCGGGTAGAGGTCGCGGTAGGTCAGGAGCAGGCCATTGAGCTCCGCCGGCCGGGCGGCCGGGTTGGGCATGGGTCCGGGGGATGTGCGCAGGACGGCCATCGCCATGCCGTCCTTGCCCTCGGGGGCGGCCATGAGCGGGAAGACCCCGGTGCCCGCGGTGATCTCGACGTCGTAGCGCTCGCCCATCGCGATCAGCAGGGTGTCGACGTCCACCGGCTTGACCGGCCGGCCGTCCGCCGCGACGACCGTGAGCCGATGGCCGCCGACGCCGAACCGGAACACCGTGTCCGAGCCGGCGTTGACCAGCCGGAGCCGGATCCGCTGCCCCGGCCGGGCGGACAGCACGTAGGGGTTCTCAGGCACGCGGCCGTTGACCAGGTAGGCGGGGTAGGCCACGTCACCGGCGTCGGCGCCGAGCGGGCTCGCCTGCCCGCCGCCCATGTCCATGCCGCCCATGTCCATCCCCGGCATGTCGCCCTGGCCGCTCATGCCGGTCATGCCCGCCATCCCGGCGGCCTTCAGGTCGGCGAGGATTTGGTCGGGGGAGCGGCCCAGGCCGTCGGTCCAGTCGTCGAACATGAGGACCGCGTCGGTGGCGTAGTCGCGGGGCGCGGCCGGGTCCTCGACGATCAGCGGCGCGTACAGCCCGGTGTCGAGCTGGGTGCCGACGTGGCTGTGGAAGAAGTAGGTGCCTGGCTGTGAGGGCACCGTGAAGTCGTAGGTGAACGAGCCACCAGGCGGGATCTCGGAACCCGCGGCTCCGGGTGCGCCGTCCATGTCGTTGCGCAGTTCCAGGCCGTGCCAGTGCAGCGAGGTCGCGACCGGCAGCTGGTTGCGCAACGTCAGGCGAAGCCGGTCGCCGGGCTGGACTCGCAGCTCGGGGCCGGGCACCGTGCCGTCGAGCGTCCAGGTGTTCACGCCGCGCCCGCCGAGGTCGACCGTCGCCGGTCGGGCGGTGATGGTCCTGCTCACGGTGCGCCCGGTTGTCGCGCGGGCGCGTTCGGCGGTGAGCACCGCCTCCGAGGACGGCGCTACCAGCTGGCCGCTGCTGGTCGGGCTGCCGGTGAGGTGGGTGACGACTGCTGCGGTCGCCGCGGCGAGCGCGACGGCGGCGAGAACGCCGACGACGGTGAGCGGCCGCGTCCGGCGACGGCGGCGGCGCGACGCGCGGGAGGCGGCCCGAGCGGGCCGGGCCGACGGCGGGGCTTGGGAAGACATGCTGGTTCTCCAGACGAGGGAAATCCAGGCATGACCGGACGACGGACAGGTCCAGCCAGCTGCCCGGACTGATCGGATCAGGGCATCGGAATACCGTGATCCGCCCTCACGTCCGCAGGACTCCCAGCCGCGCGAGCGCGGCGGACGAGGGTGGTGGTCGCTGCGCCGCCCAGCTCGTGCTGCGGGCGGGCGCCGGGAGGTCCGCGGGCTGCGCCGCGACCCACCGGCCACCTCGGCGCAGGGACAGTACGAGGGACAGCGCGAACAGCGTCAGCACCGCGAGGCACATCATCCCGCCGGCGTGCCCCAGCATCCCCCCGGCGCCCGCGCTCCCGGGAACCGCCGCCGCGGCGAGCACGGACCCCGCTGTTGCCTCGACCGGATGCTCTCCGACGGGCCGCACGGTCGCCCCGTCGGCCATCGATGCCGCCGAGTCGTCAGGGGCCGCGCCGCGCATCGACATCGCGCTCGCGCCGGCACCGGCTGTCATGCCCGGCTCGTCGGGCATCGCTGGAGCCAGGCCGGCGTGCATCACGACCAGACCCAGGAGCAGCGCGGCGACCGCGAGCCCGCTCGCCAGCGCGCCGAACCACGGCGCCCAGCGGTTCTGGCTCGACGTCAGCGCCGGAAGAGGCCAGCCCGCCTGGCATGAGCCGGACGGGACGGCGGCGGGCGCCGTGGACATCGCCCTCGACTCCTGCTCCATCGGCACCAATAGTAGTACCGGCCGTAGTCTCCCGATGATCCCGAGACGCTCCCGTCCTGCGCCGAGGACCGGACCGCGGACGGGCCCAAGACGCGACGCGTGCGGGTGGATTCCGTCGGGCGCCCAGGGCAGCTGTTGGTGAGAATGGCGGGCGTGGAGAGCACGCCCGGCCACGCCGGCAGCGCGGGTCTCGCGCAGGCGCGGACCTTGCTGCTGGTCGGCGCGGTACTGCTCGGACTCCCTCTGATGCACGGCCGGCCGTCGACCAATCCGCGGCCCACACCCGCTTCCAGCGCGGCCACGGCCATTCCTGCGTTCGCCCGGGTCGCGACCGGCCTGACCACCTCCATGGCCCGGACCGCGCCACCACTCTCGGACGTCTTAACGATCAGCGACGCATGGCGAGCCGTGCCGCACAGGTCCTGGCTCCGGTGTGACGCCGATGGCTGCAGCGGCCACGGCGGTCTGATGTCCATGGCGGACTCCGCTATACCGGGCCGCTGTTGGCAGGGCGGCGACTGCTGGCAGGCCTAACCTGCGTCACCCGTCAGAGTCCTGCGGGCGCCGTACTGTCGTCGATCCGGCGGCGAGGGCCACCCAGATGGCGGCGTCCGCCACGCGCCCGCACGTTGTCCTCGCTCTGCGCGCTTCGTCTGTAACCAACCCGTCCCTGCCCCGCGCCGCGGTTTCGCGCCGCGCGGGACCGCGACGTGTCCCGCCCACGTGGCCTACAGACCTCCTTCTGAGGAAGAAGACCCATGAAGCGACTCTTCGCGATCTCTGCTGCCCTGCTGGCCGCCACGACGGTGACCGCCTGTAGCGGCGGAACACAGGCCGGCGCCGCGGCTGCCAGCCATTCCTCCGCCGCCGGTTCCGACCACAACGCGGCGGACGTCACCTTCGCCCAGAACATGATCGCCCATCATCGGCAGGCGATCGAGATGGCCGACCTCGCCGCGACCCGGGCCTCCTCACCCCAGGTCAAGAAGCTCGCCGTCCGGATCGCGAAGGCGCAGAACCCGGAGATCACCACCGTGGCCGGTTGGCTCCACAGCTGGCGCGAGCCAACCGCTGCCCCCACCGCTCCCACCAGGACGGGCGGAATGACCATGGGCGGCGCGTCCACCATGCCCATGCACAGCGGGATGCCCATGCACAGCGGGATGTCGATGAACGGGGGCATGTCCATGAGCGGCATGCCGATGGCGACCGCAAGCCCGTCGAGCGGCCCGGGGATGCCCGGGATGATGGGCGACGAGGACCTGGCGAAACTGGCCGCCGCGTCCGGACGGGACTTCGACCGGATGTTCCTGACCATGATGATCACTCACCACAAGGGTGCGGTGACCATGGCAACCACCGAGGATCGCGACGGC
The DNA here is from genome assembly GCF_000235425.2 of Pseudofrankia saprophytica. Taxonomy (NCBI): domain Bacteria; kingdom Bacillati; phylum Actinomycetota; class Actinomycetes; order Frankiales; family Frankiaceae; genus Pseudofrankia; species Pseudofrankia saprophytica. Next base: position 4,950,761 of record NZ_KI912266.1, on the reverse strand, counting down.
CGCTACGGCCCGGCCAAGCAACTCGCCGCCAGCATCAGGACCAGCCAGACCGCTGAGATCGGCGACATGAACGGCCTGCTCGCCAAGCTCTGAACCTCGGTCCGCCCAGGCTGCTGTATGTCTCGAGCGGTACCGAGGGCGCCCAGGCTGCCGACGACCTGATCAAGTGGTGGGTCGTCCCGAACGGGGATCATCCACCGCCCGCAGCGGCGAGCACTCCTGGCTGGCCGCCTGAAGGGCGGTCCAGGACGAGAGCGCCGTGGGCCCGTGAGGACGCGCGGCACCGCTCGGCCGCGGCTCAACTACGCGACGGGCTTACGGTCCGGCCGGCAGGTCAAGCATCGCGCGGAGCTGGGCCGGCGACGGGATCTCGACCAGGCGGCCGGTCTCGGCGCGGTAGAGCCGACACGGGTGGCATGAGATACCTATCGTGGGGATCGCGGGCAGCGAGGCGCGGCTGGTTACGCGGATGCGAGCGCGTCCTCGGTGGCGAGGCGCTCGCGACGTCGTTTCCCCCACTCACCCAGCGGGCGGAGGGCCTCGTTGAGTGACGTGCTGTGCTCGGTGAGGGAGTACTCGACCCGGGTGGGACCTCGCGATACACCTCATGGTGGACCAGGCTGTCCTCCTCCATCTCGCGCAGGTGCTGGATGAGCATCTTCTCGCTGACGCCGGAAAGGCCGCGCCGCAGCTCAACGTCATCTACCGAGTCGAATAGGTGTTCCGTAGGCCTGGTAGGAGTCGCGCCGAAGGCGAAAGTCGTGAGGGTGGTGATGGGGCAGCTAACGGCCTACTCGTGACAGGGTGTAGCTGCGGGTAGTTGTCCGGTGATGAACGCTCCGGGAGGTACTCCCATCATGCGGCGGAACTCGGCGGTCATGTGGGACTGGTCGTAGTAGCCGGCTTCGGCGGCGAGGTGGGTCCAGGACCGCTGGCTGGCGCCCGTCAGCACACGTCGTAGCCGCTCGATCCGAGCGACGTGTTTGGGCGGGATGCCGACGGCGTCGGTGAACAGGTTGCGCAGGTGCCGCTCGCTGATGTTGAGGCGCTCGGCAGTCGTCCGTACCTGCCGCGATGCTGGGAGCGCCGGGGAGGTCAGGGCGGTGGCCGCGCTGTTTACGAGCTCGCCGCGGGCCAGGTCGTGGCGCGGTCGGGTGGACACCTGGAGCCTCAGCGCCTCCTCCAGCCGCACGGCGACCGCGGTGGGATCCGGCCCGACGTCGGACAGGTCGCGGGCGAGCCGGTCGCCTGCCGCACCCCAAAGGTCGCTCAACGGGACGGCCCGGTCGACAAGCCCGCGCGGCGGGACACCCAGCAGCGCCCAAGCCCAGCCGGGCCGCATCCGAAGCTTGACGCAGAAAGGTACCCGCTTCACCGCGAAGTACGCGGCCTGGGTGCGGGGCCCCATGACCATGAGTTCGACACCGGCGCCACCCTCCCGGACGACCAGCGCCGTGGCGGCGTCCGGTACGTCGGTCCGGACCGGGCGAGCGGGGTCGCCGCCGGCGGCGGTGCTCATCTGGGAAATCCACGGTCGTAGGGCGGCCGACAGTGGGACAACATGTTCTGAGTCGTCGTTCACCGTCCCTACGGTAGAAGCCTGCGCGGCGCGAACAGCCGCGGTGCCCACGCGGACGGGGAGTGCCGAAACGTCCTAGCGGCGGCGGTGTCCACACTGCCACCGTGGTCCACATGATCCTTGTTACCGGTGCCACCGGCACCGTGGGCCGCGAGGTTCTCCGGCTCCTGGCCGCCAGGGGCGAGGCGGTCCGCGCGATGACACGGGACCCCGCGAGGATTCCCACCTCGCTTGGCGTGGACATCGCGCAGGCCGACTTCGACGACCCCGCGTCCCTTCCTCCGGCGGTCGCCGGAGCCGACAGCGTCTTCCTGCTGACCGCGCCCGCGTCACCCTCGCCCCACCATGACATGGCCCTGCTTGACGCCGCGGCGGCGGCCGGTGTGGGTCGGATCGTGAAGTTGTCCGCCATCGGGACCGGTGAAATCGACGACCACAACAGAACAGTGGGAGCCTGGCACCAGCGGGCGGAGTGGGCGGTGCGCGACAGTGGCATGGCCTGGACGGTGCTACGGCCGTCCACCTTCGCCTCGAACGTCCTGCACTGGGCCCAGCCGATCGAATCCGGAAACCCCGCCCCCAACCTGACGGGCGACGGCAAGCAGGGCGTCGTCGACCCCCGCGACGTGGCCGCGGTCGCCGTCGAGACCCTGCTCTCCTCTGCGCATGCGGGTCGGACCTACACCCTGACCGGCCCGGACCTGCTCACCGTGCCCGACCAGGCCTCCCAGCTCCAAGAGCTGCTCGGCCACCCCGTCACGGCCGTAGACGTGCCTCTCGACATCGCGCGGGACCAGATGCTCGCGTCCGGAATCGACAGCTCCGTCGTCGACGTCGTCATCACCGGCTCCAGGTGGGCGCGGGCAGGACACAACGCCATCCTCACCGACGACGTGACCCGGCTCCTGAAACGTCCGGCCACCAGCTTCAGGACCTGGGCGCACGACCACCTCGATGCCCTCAGAAGAACATGATCTTCCCTCGTCAGGCCCCACCCCGCGAGCTCCTGACTGATCAACTGGGGAGTCGATCGCGATCCTTTTCGAGAGGGCACGGCGCCGCGATGGACGGGAAGCGGCGGTGTGGACTTCCGAGAACTCAGTGAACCTGGTTACGGATACGGGTCGTCCGCGCCGCGTCGGGCGCAGGGCTTGACGACGAAGCAGGCTTTTCTGCGCCACCTCATGGGGAGCGCCAGCGAGCTGCACGAAGATCCACCCCGCAAACTCCCTATTGGCGCGAACGGACCCGTTGGCCGCACCGACCTGCTCACCCGAGCGTCGATGCATTGGCGCGCCGCCACGTGGATCCTGTCCGTGAGTTCGAAGTCTCGGGTTACTTCGAGCGGCGATTCGGCAAGGACTGTATCGACAACCCGTACGGCCCGTCGCCCGCCACCTTGGTCGAAGGACCGTTCGGCGGGCCGACCATGTGGCCGATCGACCCCGAGATGCTGGCCGCCGACCGGGAGAACCTCTTCCAAATGATCGAGGTCCTGCACGATTTCGTCGCACGGCCACGGCCACGGCCACGGCCACGGGATCTCCATTCGTACAACGAGTGCGACTGGCCCCATTGCGAATGGGATCTTGGTTCAGGTCGTGCGGTGTATCGCTGGCGCGTGAACAGTCTCCTACGCGGCGCGGACGTTCCCTATCGCCTGGCAGATGAAGGCGCCGATGTCGGCCGACTGGTCGGGGTGACCGACGATGCCCGTGCGCAGCTTGTTCGGTCACTGCTGACCCGTGACACAAGCGAGCAGGACGAGCAAGTCCGCCACGCGATCTCGCTGTTCCGAGGCCGCGAGGCTGGACGGCACCAGAAGCGCTCCGCGGTTGCGGCCCTGGCCCTGGTGATCGAAGAGCGCCGCCACGGCATACTGGCAGACGCCTTTGGCCAAGTCGGACCGCGGCGCCTTGTTCGACATCGCGAACAACTTTCACATCCGCCACCAGGACGCGAGACAGAAACGTGACTATGATGATTTCTATCTCGACTGGATCTTCTGGCTTTATCTGTCGATGGTGGAACTCATAAAGCTCATCCTCGATGACCAGCGAGCGGATGCGCCCCGAGAGCGCCACGCTCCGACCTCGTAGCCGACGCGTGGTTGGGTTCCGAGCAGGTTGGCTAGGCCAACCTGGCTACGTAGCGGCGCAGCGGCACCGAATTCATGTTCGACACCTCGACACAAGAGGTCAGCCGGTGATGGAACAGCCTGGGGCCGCGCCGTCGCCAGTGGCGGCTTGTCGCGGGTGATGTGGTGATGGCGAGCGGAGGGCGGGTGGTGAAGCGGTGCCCGCCCTCCGGCCTGGGTGGGACGTTAGTCGGGAATGGGGGTGTTGGCGAGGACCTTGTATGCGGCGGGCTGGCCCTTGTCGTCGAGGGTAGTTGACAGTCCGCCGCGGACGCAGACGGCTTGAGAATCGGTGACGGCTTTGCCGTTGCAGCGGAAATTGATGCCGCCGCCGCCGGGAAGCTCGGTCTCCTTCATCGATTTGATGGTCGTGGTGATGGTCGCCGGGGTGATGTCGCCGGTGATGCCCTGTGTCGCTGTCTGGAGGCCGGCGATGAGCATGAACATGATCATGCCGTCCTGGTTGCTGAGGTCGATGTCCTTGCCGTAGGTCTCGGCGACCTTCGTGAAGAGCCGCATGGAGGGGCTGTCTGGGCCGATCGGCGCGCTGGCGCTGATGACCATCCCTTTGAGGGTGGTGCTGGCGACTGACTTGCGGGTGGCGTCGGTGATGCACTGGGAGATGCCACTGATGGTGCCGGTGAAGCCGACGGCCCCCAGGCCGTTCATGGCGCTGATGCAGAACGCGTCGTTTCCGATGATGAAGACCTGGTCGGAGCCGTTGTCGGCGATCTGCTGCATCTGGGGCGTCATGTCCGCAGTGCCGGGTGCGACGCGGACGAGTTCGTAGCCGATGCCGGCCTTCTGGAACAGGGGCGGGGCAACCTCCTGCGCGGAGTGCAGGGCTGCGGGGACGTCGACGACGATCGCGGAGACCTTCTTGTTGCCCGCGTCCTTGGCGACCTGGATCGCGAGGTCGACGAAGCCGAAGGTCGGGTTGGCCAGCACGAAGGTCGTCGGACTGGCCAGCAGGGTCGGGTCGCCCGAGCTGTAGAGCATGACGGGGATCTTGGCATCGTTCAGCGGCTTCCAGGCGGCCTCGACGACGGCGGAGGTGCCGATGAGGACCGCGGCGACGCCGTCGTCGACCATCTGGCTGCCGCAGTCGGCGGCCTTGGACAGATCGCTGAGGGTCTCGCAGACCGTCACCTCGATGGGCCGGCCGCCGATCCCGCCCTTGTGCTCGTTGAGGTACTTGACGACGGCCGGAATGACCCGCTTGTCGTTGGTGTGATCGGCGGTCGGGCTGGAGCCTTCCGTGATCACGCCGATCTTGACCGGCGCGCCGGTCGCCTTGTCGATCGGGCCAAGGATGTCCACGGGACCCGCGGAGCCGCTTGCCGTGGGGGTGGGGCCGTTGTCGTCGGAGCCGCCGCAGGCCGAGACGAAGGCCAGGCTCGCGGCCAGGACGGCGACGCCGGCGAGCCGTAACCGGATCGGGTGGGTGGATGCTCGCATGGATGCGACGGCCGAGGGTGGCCGGGTGCCTGCCCGTCGGCTGGTCAGGTGGCGAGTGTGCGACATGTCTTTGTCCTTTCGTCGGATGGCGAGCAACTGTGAAGATCGCCGTGGTGTTCGCCCGCGTGGGCCGGCGGCTCGTTGGGGTGACGCCTGTTTGGGTTTCAGTTCGCTCGCGGCGACTTGCGCAATGGTCGGCCGTGAGGAATGCGCGCAGGGTTGTTCCTGATCGCCTGGGTCGTAGCGCTGAGGGCGCTCGCCGGGCACGAGGGCTGCCGGCCGGCGGGCCGCCTCTGGCCCGCCGGTTCGGTATGGGAGTACGCCTACGTCGACCAGCGCAGCGACGAGAAGGGACGCACCGGCCGGAACTGGAGTCGAAGCAAAACTCTCCGCGAAGACCTGTTGCCAGCGAGTATCTAGGGGGAGAGCGGCTGGCGGCTCACGGACTCGCTTTTTCGGATTTGCCGACACCGGCTGATTCGCTGTTGATGGTCGTGAGCAAGATGGTCGCCGGACGGTATGGGGGATTTGAGGTGATCTGAAGAGGAGTGGGAAGGCCTACGGCGACTGGCGATGTTTCACGCTGCTCCACCGGGTATGAAGCAGACCTCGTTGTCGTCGAGACCTAGCCGGCCGTAGTGTGGTGACGGGAAATGGGCTGGCAGGACGAACGCTGCTTCTTCCTGGAGGCGTCGCACCACGGATCTGCGGGTTTCGATTGCCGTGGCCAGGTCGTCGCAGCCTGGAAGGTGCAGTTCCGGCCGGGTGAACTGGACTGGGTGGTGGAAGGCGTCGCCGGTGAAGTAGGCGCGTATGCCCTCGGACACCAGGCCCATCATGGCGTGCCCGGTGGTGTGTCCCGCGGCCGGCTCGATCGTCAAACTGGGTGATACCCGGTACGGCAGCGCCACGAGCTCGGCCTGCCCGGCTGCCACCACTGGCCGCACGCACTGGTCGAAGACGTTCGGGTTGAACGCGTTTGGGTGCCGGGACGGGTTCGCCGGGTCCCAGCGCCGGTACTCCTGCTCGGCGAAGAGGTAGACCGCGTTCGGGAAGGTCGGGACCCAGCGTTCTTCGTCCAGCCGCACGTTCCAGCCGCAGTGGTCGTGGTGCAGATGGGTGGAGAACACCAGGTCGACCTTCTCGGCCGGTGCCCCCGCTGCCGCCAGCCGTTCAAGGAAGGGCGTGTCAAGGTCGTCGAAGACGGGTGCCTGCCCCAGCCGGCGCCCATTCCCGGTGCACGGGTCCACGACGACGACCAGGCCGTCTACCCGCAGGAGCCAGCTGTGGCACGAGAACTGGAACACGCCCGAGGCGCGGTCCCAGAACCCGGGAGGCAGTGGGCCTACCCGTCGGTCGAGGAGCGCCTCGTCCTGGGTGATCGCGCTGAGCGAGGCGCGGAAGGTCTGCTCTTCCACTCGGTCCACCTCCGCGGCACCGACTCTCACCGACCCACCTCCGATCTCTTGCGGTGCGCGACGAAACGGTGCCCGACGGCGTCGGCAGGGGATCGGCCATCAGGGCGACTCCGGTCACCGGGCCACGTGGCTGCTCTGCCGCCAGAGCAATCAGCGACTTCTGACTTGCGGTGGCCCGCGGTGGAGGTGTGCCGGGTGGGTTCAGCTTTGTAGCCGGGCCCAGCCGGCATCGGCGCTGGCCTGGAGGGCCTCGCCCTTGGCGAAGCCGTAGTAGACGGAGAAGTGCAGGGCGATCTCGTCCATCTCCGGTTTGGTGATATCGCCTGATCCGAGTGCGGAGCCGACGTGTGTCTGCAGGGGCATGGGGGAGTCGTCGATGGCAACGCAGGCGACGGTGATGACCCGGCGATCGCGGCGGGTCAGGCCCGGGCGCTGCCAGAGGTGCCCGAAGACGTAGCTGAGGATGCCGGCATGGGTGTACGGCGTGTCGGGCGGCGGGGCGGGGAGCAGGTTGACGTCGATGAACTCCTTGACGCCGCGTTCGAGCCGGGCGTCCCAGTCGTTCGGGCCGAGAGTGGCGTTGTCCAGCGCGGGCCAGGGCGTCACCGGTTCGTCACGTTCGGTCTGGAGGCGGGCCCACTGCCGGCGGATCACCCCCTCGACGTGGGACGCCTTGGGCCAGCCGCAGTACACGGCGAAGTGCAGGACGAACTCCAGCAACTCCGGCAGCGTGAGGTCACCGCTGCCCAGCGCGGCGTAGACGTGGTCGTCGATCGGCTGGGGGGCGTCCGCTGCCGCGACACAGGTCAGCGTGACCAGGCGCCGGTCGCGGCGGCTCAGCCCGGGGCGCGACCACACCTGGCCGAAGACGAAATCACGGGTCGCCTGCTCGAAAGGTGTGCTCACCGGCGGTGGGTCGACGGTCATGACCTCCCGGTAGGTCCGGTCGGTGACTGAGTCGCTCATGGATGGACCTCCGCATCAGCGCTGGCTAAGTCGGGCGGCTGGACTCTAAGACGGTTGACTGCCTGGTGTCCAGATGCTTCGATGGCGCCATGCCGGTGGTAGCTCCGTCGACGAAGGAGCAGATCGTCCGCGTGGCGGAGCAGTTGTTTGCTCTGCACGGGATCGAGGGGGTGTCGCTGCGCCAGATCGGGACGGCGGCCGGGAGTGGCAACAACTCGGCGGTGCAGTACCACTTCGGCTCGAAGGACGAGCTGATACAGGCGATCTTCGAATACCGGCTGGAGTGGCTGCATGAACGCCGGATGTTGCTGATCGCGGAACGCCGTCCCGACGATCTGCGCTCGTGGTTGGAGTGCCAGCTACGGGTGGTGATGGAGCAGAGCGAACGACCGGGCAGTCACTACCTGGGCTTTGTCGGGATGCTCCACCAGTACGGGCGGCGGGACGTGTTCGAGCAGTTGCCGGACGAGATCCGCCAGTCGGCGGTGCGTTTCCAGGAGCGCCTGTCGGGATTTCTCCCGCACATCGCGGAGCCGTTGCGGCCCCATCGCATCTCCTGGGCGATGACGTTCATGGTTCGGGCCGCCGCGGACCGGGAGTTGGCACGCGCCGCCGGCCGGCCGGTGGTCCCTCTTGCCGTCGCGGTCACCGACCTGCTCGACGGCCTGGTCGGTTTCCTCTCGGCCCCGGTGTCTCCGGCGACCCTCGCTGCCCTCGACGACACCGATCCGGCCAGTCTGACCTGGCCGCCGTTCCTCTGATAAGGACAGGTGACCCTGCGCGATGAGTGCTCGTGAGTACTGACCTGAGCAGCGCCGTGGCTGTGATCACCGGCGGTGGCAGCGGCATTGGACGTGCCACCGCGCATGCCCTCGCCCGCCGTGGGGCCCGCGTGGTGGTCGCCGACATCGACGCCGACCGTGCGGACTCGGTGGCCGTCGAGATCGGCACACAGGCCGTCGCCATCCGGTGCGACGTCACCAGCCTCGCCGACCTGGAAGCGGCTCGCGATCTGGATAAGATTATTTCTGGCCGCGCCTGACGTGCGCGCTCTGCTCCAAATGTGGGGCCTGGCGTCTATCGATCCGTTCCCGGCCCGATTGTGCAAATGATCGGCCGCGGTGTCAATCCGTGGCGTCAGCCCGACGGGCGCATCGTCCCCTGATGTAATACCCGTCGTCTGGTCCGGACCGTCAGCTCGGCCGGAGCGAACCGAGCGCGCCGCGTGGGTGAAGGGTGCGGTCGGTAACCACTCCCACCTTTCCGCAAGTTATACCCGTGGAAGCACACAGCAGCATTTGAGGAGGTTGTCCGATGGCAGGAAACGAATACGTGAGAGTCGGAATGCAGCGCGACGGGCTATTATCGCGGACCGTCGGGGATGCCCACGAGCTCACCACCTGGGCGCACGGTCTCCAGGCCATCGTGCCATCTACGGCCGTGCCGGTCCGGGCCCCGGGTGTGACGTCGCTGACGCGATCGGGCGCCCGATGAGCGCGCCGGCCGCGTCCGCCCCGCCGACCGTCGTCGTCGACGTGACCGGCCGGGTGTCGATCGACGGCGACCACCACATCGCGACGTGGATCTTCCCGCCCCCGGCGCCGACGGACGGCCCGGTGCCGCTGCTGTTCTGCCTTCCCGGCGGTGGCTACACGAAGGCCTACTGGCATCTCGACGTCCCCGGCCGCGTGGGCTACAGCTTCGGCGAGCACCTCGCGGCCCAGGGAATGCTCGTCATCGCTGTCGACCATCTCGCCACCGGCGAGAGCTCCCGCCACCCACGAGCCGTGGAACTCACCCCTGACGTCGTCGCCGCGGCGAACAACGCGGCGCTGACCGACCTGCTCGAACACGCGACGAAAGGCACGCTCCTGCCTGGCCTCGGGCCGATCGACATCGGCCCGATCGTCGCGGTCGGTCACTCCATGGGCGGCATGCTCGCCATCTTCCAGCAATCGCTGCACGGCAGCTTCGACGCCATCGCCCCACTCGGCTACGGCACAGTGGGCCCCTTCGCCGCGCACCTCGTCGGAAACGACCGCACCAAGATCCCCAGCCTGGAGTCCATCATGGTCCCGGCCAGGGCCGGCGCCTTCGACGAACCGTTCCTGTCCGACCGCACCGACCCCGCGATCCGCCACCACTTCTACTGGGACGACGTCCCCACCGACGTCATCGCCGCGGACGACCTCACCAGCGCCCACCTTCCCGGCGTGACCGGCCCGCTGTCGATCGTCCCGTACATCGCCTCCGACCACGCCGGCCGGATCCGCTGCCCGGTCTTCATCGGCCTCGGAGAACGCGACTCCACCCCGGATCACCACGACGAGGCCCGCGCCTACAGCTCCTCCGACGACATCACCCTGTTCCGGCTCCCAAGGTCCGCGCACTGCCACAACACCGCCGGCACCCGCCACGACCTCTGGAACCGCCTCGCACGGTGGGTCCAAACGCTGCCCGCGACCGCCGCTGACCGCCGCCAGACGTCCTTCAAGGCAGACGATGAAACCTGACGTCACAGTGGTGATCGGTATCGGAGCGATGGGACAGGCAATCGCTCGACGTATCGGTCCCGGCACCCACGTTCTGATCGCCGACGTCAACGAGGAGATCCTGCAGACGCTCGCCGGGAAGCTGGAGATCGAGGGCTACGCGGTGGCCACCGCCGTCGTCGATGTCACCTCCCGCGAGTCGGTGGTGGCCCTCGCCAAACACGCAGCCTCGCTGGGGCCGGTCCGGTCCGTGGTCCACACCGCCGGGCTGTCTCCCGCTCAGGCTCCGGTACCGGCGGTCCTGGCCGTCGACCTGCTCGGCGTCGCCCTGGTCCTGGAGGAGTTCGCCCACGTCGTCGCCCCGGGCGGGGCGGGCGTCGTCATCGCCAGCATGGCCGGCCACCTCGGCACGCCGCTGGCACCGGAGGTGGCTCGCGCCCTTGCCACGACACCGGCCAGCGAGCTGCTGGCACTTCCGGCCGCGAGCCCGGACCAGTTTCCCGACAGCGGCCACGCATACACCTTCGCCAAGCGCGCGAACCAGATCCGCGTACAGGCCGCCAGCACCACCTGGGGCGCCCACGGTGCCCGGATCAACTCCATCAGCCCCGGCGTCATCGCCACCCCGATGAGCACCGCGGAGCTCGCGACCGATCACGGCGGCCACATGCAGATGATGATCGACGTGTCCAACGCGAAGCGGCTCGGGACCCCCGCAGACATCGCCGCCGCCACCGAGTTCCTCCTCAGCCCCGCCGCGAGCTTCCTGTCCGGCACCGACCTGCTCGTCGACGGCGGCACCGTCGCCGCCATCCAGACCGGACAGCTCGGCTAGCCGAAGCGCCAGCGCCCCCGGCCGCGGTGCCCACGTAGACCACGGTGGGCGTCCGCCACCTCCAGCAGCGACCAGTCATCGCGGGCAACAGGACCTCCAGACCAACCACATCCGAAGACGCCAGCCGGCCCGAACGGGCCACAGACGAGTGGGACCACGGCGAACGGCAAGCGGGTACCTGGACCAGGAGGACATCGTGAAAGTCGGGTTCATCGGACTCGGCAGCATGGGACTGCCCATGGCGCAACGGCTCCAGGCCGCGGGGCACGACCTCACGGTCTACGCCCGCCGCGCCGCCTCGACCGAACCGTTTCAAGGCTCGAACGCGACCGTCGCGGCGACCCCAGCCGCTTTGGGCGCAGCGGTCGACGCCGTCGGCATCTGTGTCTTCGACGCCGACGGCGTCGAAGAAGTCATGTTCGGGCCGGCCGGCCTGGTCGAGACACTGCGCCCAGGCGCCGTCGTGCTCGTGCACAGCACCGTGTCGCCTACCCAGATCCGCGCCATCGCCGAACGTGCCGCGGCACACGACCTACGCGTCCTCGACGCGCCCGTCAGCGGCGGGGCCCCACGAGCCCAGACCGGCGAACTGACCATCATGATCGGCGGAGACGCCGGCGCCCTCACCGACGTCACCGACCTCCTGTCAGCCCTTTCCGACCACGTCATCCACCTCGGTGCGATCGGCGCGGGCTCCCACGCCAAGCTCATCAACAACACCCTGTTCGCCGCCCAGATCACCCTCGCGGACGACGCGATGAAAGCCGGCGCGTCCCTCGGTGTCGACCCCGCCGGCCTCGCCACGGTTCTCATGACCAGCAGCTCGGCCTGCGTCGCCTCCGGACTGCGACTACGCGCCGGTTCCACCGCCGGCGTCGCCGCCTCACCCGCCGGCCCTCCGCTCGTCAAAGACGTCCACCTGATGAGCGAACTACTCGGCGACGCCCCAGGCCACGAACTCCTCGACGTCGCGCACCGGTTTACCGCCGCCGCGCATCCATGAGCCATCTCCGCTACCTCATGCACTCGTCGCGGTAGGCCCGGACAGACGGACAGCCAAACGCGACTGGGACCCCGGCATTCGTTCGGCGCGGCGTCTGCTCATCTTCTCGCAGTGACGCTCGCGTTGAACATCGCGGAACCCCTCATCGCCGGCCACCGCGGCAAAGCGGCCTTCGACGCTGTCGGACCACTCTTCTCATCGGATGGGCGGAAGTGGGGCCGAGAGTGCTCCAGGCGATGCAGGCCGCTTCGGCGTGCACGTCTGCGCTGGCCGAGTAGGCTGTGGGCGACTCGCCCGAGTCGATCGCGGCTGACCGACCATCGGTGCCTCAGGGTCGTGATCCATCCAGCGTGGAGGGGCCATCGGCCAAGGCGGCACCTCGCCGAGACGCGTCAGGCGCACGGGAGCAGGACCTGCTCCACCGCGCACGCGCCGAAGACGTTTTCCACTGGCACCTGCACCACCGCCCGATCTCCTCCGAAAAGCTCCGCAAACGCCTCCGCGTCGGCGCAGGTACCGCACGAAACCTGGTCGCCCAGCTCCGCGGCGACGCCAAGGCCACGCTCCATGCCTCGGCACCAGAGCCGGCGTGTAACAGAACGGCCTGACGCCATTGGACCGAAATGGAACCTACATGAGTGCACTACGATGATGTTGGATGGTTCGTCACCAACGAAGAAGGGTCGAGGCCGCAAAGAAAGACGATCGATGCACGCGCTACCGTTCGAGAACCTAATTCGCGAGTCTCCGAAGAGACGGGCACGGCCAATCTGGTCCAGCTGGGTCCGGCGTCGCTAGCGCACAGCCAGGAAGTGGCCGCGGTCCACGATGAGCCTTTCCAGGTAGCGGCCCAGCACCAGCCGTTCCACCAGGCGGCCCAAAGGTCCCAACGGCGCCGTGAACCTCACCCGGTCCGTCATGACAGTGCCCCCTGACGTCGCCTCGAACTCGTGGACGTGACGGAACGACTTGAACGGACCCTTGACCTGCTCGTCCACGAACCTCACGGGAAACTCCAGCGCGGTGACGCGGCTGGTCATCGTGATCGGCAGACCGAAGTGCCGTGCCCGCCAGGTGACCTCTTCGCCTTCACCGATCAGGCCCGACGTCACGCCACCGACAGCCCGCTCCCTGGCACCCTTCTGGGAGTCCATGTGGGCGTCAATGCTGCGGGCGAGGTCGAAAAGCCGTTCCAGGGGCAGGGTGGACTCGGTGCGGCATGTGAAGCTAACGGTCATGACGCGAGTCTGCCAACACCCGACGGCAGGCGCGGCGCGATCTACCGCGACGGCATCCGTGCTGCCGCCTCCGGATCGCCAGCAACCGGCCCGGACACGATCACCCACACGGCGATGATCGTTGCCGCGATCAGCGGGGCAGCCGTGCACCCACTACTCATCGGACTCGACGATGACACGCTCCGAGCCCAGCTCCTGTCGCTCGTGAAACGACCAACGAACCGCGGGCCAAACTCGGTGTGACGGCACTCGGCAGAGCGGTGAAGCCGCCCGGTCCCAAGATCGAATATCGGCCGGGCCGCGCCGACATGTGCGCGCCGTCACGATGACCAGTCGCGTTCGCAACTCACGACCAGAGCCAAGTGATCCTCGCACCGGACATCAATCGGGGGGTGGGCCATCTCGGTCCCGCGCCCGTCCCTGGCCGCCCCGCCGTCGCCTCCACCTGCCTGGCGGGAACGGCGCGGCTTCGTCGAGCGGACCGAGACCACGGCCATGCGGCAACGGCGAAGCGCGGTCGAGGCGCTGGCGGAGCTGATCGGTACTGGGTGCGCTCCACCGCAGCGGCCGACGAAGGTGCGGACCGCCGGTAAACAGGAGCCCAGCCACCCACCTGCCGGATCTCGCCCCAGAATGCCGCGAGCGACCTGCACGCCGGCCAGTCCCAGCCGCGCGGACTCGCCACTCACGGGATCCTTCCATCCGCAGCTTCATTCGGACCGCCATGCCGTTGAACGACTACCTACAGGAATCGACTGCTGCGGAGCCAGCCGGCACTCGCTGTCAACGGCGGCCCTATCGAGGTGCTGCGCTCGGCGCGGAGGCTACTCATCTTCGCGAGCATGGTAACGCTGGCCTTGGTTGCAGGTCTGGCTACGGGTGGGCTGCCGATGGCTGGCTGTCGGCCGACGAGGTCGAAGCTTTCGCCGACGCGTTCCCTGAACGACGTGCTGCCGGCTGGGTGCTGACTGCGGCGGGCCTGCCAACTCGGCGCCATCCATCCTGGACGGCAACCGACGCTCAGGGCTTCTGACGCGCGGTGTCAGAACTGCTGGAACACGGCGTACTGCCTGGTGGTCTAGCGGAGTTGTTTGCGGCGGCACTCGCGGCGTTTCCGGCCCATCCGGTGTTTGCAGCGGGGGCCGCGCGCTCGGGAGGCTCGGCCGGCGGAGTGGTGTGGGACCTGGCCTGGCCGCGCAATGCGCTGTTCACAGGCCGTAACGAGGAGCTGTCGCTACTGCGTGATCGGCTGACGGGGTCTGATCCTCTCGATCAATTGCAGGGGTTCCTGACGGTTCTCGGCGCGGTCGTCAACGGACGTCAGCGAAGCCACGAAAGACTCCATCCGGGTCAGCCGCGCCGGCAAATTGAGAGAAATTCATGTGATCGGCTTCGAGGTTGTTCTCTATACTCTGCATCTTGGCCGGTATCACTCGAAGGGTGCGCCCAGGTTCGAGATTCAGATCAACTACCAGGATCGGCTTCTCTTGATCAGAAATCGTGACGTGATCGACGATAAATAGGGCGTTGTAGTGTCGTGCGCCCGGGACTGCCATCACCTGCTCGACGGTCAGATCTGCGAACTCCGGGTCACTGATGAAGAGCAGGTGCGCCTCGAAACCCTCGGGCGAGGTCGCGACGCTCGCCGTGCAGACCGCTTCCCAGGCATCATCGTCAGAAAAATCCGTGCGTATCAGTAGCGAGCCGTGCAGTTTCGGGAAAATTGGCATAGCTAGAATGTAGCAGGATCGCCGATTTTTGGCTGTTTATGTTCGAGAAGTGGTGGCGCGCTGATCGCCGGTCAGCGTGCCACCACTTCTAGCCGATCATTGATCGCCGGGGTTTACGGAAGGAGGTCCACCCAGAAGGGGTCGTCGTTCATCATGTGCCAATCCTGGTAGAATGTACTTACCGTTCCACCTTGAGAGTTTTGCTCACGGGTGGGAGTCATACAGGCACTGGCGCCAACCGGATCCGTCTGGTGTGGAAGGCTGAAACTGCAGTTGTCAAATTTTCGGTGATGATTCTGCCAGTCGGCGTCACCTGCAAGTCCTTCCCGGGCCGATTTGATGGGGTATTCGGCTAACATTCGACAACCAGCATCCTGGAGCGGCCTCGACATAGCCCGCTCCAGTCGGCGTGACACCGGGCCGGCGTTGATGACCCGGTCGACCACGCTGCCGGGGCTGCTCGACCCTGTATGACCGGTGTTATCGAGTTGCCGGGAGGCGTCGGCGGTGGGGCGGGCTGCGGGGCCTGGTTGTAGGGGGCCAGGCCCTGCTGGGCGCTAACAGGTTTCGGTCGGCCAACGCCACGGACGGCCTTCTATCCGCGTGGGTACTGTCCGGGCGACGTGCGCTGCGGCCACCGTTGTACGGCAGGCCGCCCTTCCTGCACCCGATGCCGATCGAGGCGCCGTACTAAAGGCCGGCTTTGCGGAAGTCCCAGCTCACGATCTTGTTTGGAGTGAGTTTTAGCCAGGCGTGGCGGCCGTCGTAGTGAAACTTGCCGGCGCCGTACTTTTCGCCGAACAGGCGCTCGGGCTCGGTGAGCAGCGCCGCCGCCTCGGTCGCGCCCGTTCGCGGTACCTCGCCGACGGTCTCGACCTGGCCGATCAGTTCGACGCCGCGTAGCTCGCCGAAGTCGTGGCCGGTGTCGATGATGACCGACACTCGTGGGTCACGGGTCAGGTCGGTCCAGCGCTGGCTTTTGACGATGCTGTTGAGCCACAGCGCGGTGCCGTCCCAGACGAACCACAGCGCCGAGGTGTGCGGGGTGCCGTCCGCGCCTAGGGTCGAGACCCGGCAGGTCCGCTCGTCGGCGAGGAACCCGTCGCGCTCCTGTGGCGTCATCGCTATTCGCCGCCCGCGCCGCTGCTCGCGCAGCGGTGTGGCGTGGCCGGTGCTGTTGCCGGCCGGCTCGGTACTCATCGGTGTCTTCCTTTCGTCGGAGCGTCCGGGTTGTGGTGAGCGGAGCTGCCGGCGGCATCTAGAGGCGGGTGATCCATCCGCCGTCGACGAGGATCGTCTGGCCGGTGATCCATTCGCCGGCTTTGGAGCACAGCAGGAGCAGTGCGCCGACCAGGTCCTCGGGCGGTCCGGATTTCTTGCCCGGGATGCGTGCCTCGATCGCGGCGCGGAACGGCGAGTCTTTGGGCAGGGAGACGTAGCCGCTGTCGTTGGCGACGAGGCCGGGCGCGATCGCGTTGACGTTGATGCCGCAGGGGCCGAGCTCGGCCGCGAGGTTGATCGTCAGGCCGTGGAGTGCGAACTTGCTGACGCCGTAGACGCCGCCGGTCATGAAGGCTCCGGCCGACAGGCCGTTGACGATCCGGCCGCCGCCGCGTTCGGTCATCGACTCGACGACGGCCTGTGTGCACAGCAGCGGCCCGCGCAGGTTGACGTTCATGACGCGGTCGTAGTCGGGGACGGGCATGTTCGACAGTCCGTAGGGCGGCAGGTTCGTCATGATCGCCGCATTGTTGACCAGGATGTCGATCCCGCCGAACGCGGTGACGGCGGCCGCGGCCATCGCCGCGGTCGACTCGACGGACGAGACGTCTACCTGCACCGCCGTGGCCGGCAGTCCCTGTCTGGTCAACTTCTCGGCCGTGCGCTCAGCCGCGGCGCCGTCCAGGTCGGCGACGACGACGGAGGCGCCGGCCTGGCAGAGCGCCTCCGCGTAGACCACGCCGATGCCTCCGGCTCCGCCGGTGAGGACGGCGACCTTGCCCGCGAGGTCGAACAGCTCCGTGGGTGCCATGCGGCCACTAAGACATGCGCATACTGTCCAAGTCAAGTAGCTTCTGCCTTAAAGCAGGCGACTTATCGAGAGGAGGGCCTGCATGGGTATCGATCGCACGGTCCCCGCCGTACATCTGCACATCGGCGGCCAGGCGCGGGTGGAGGGCACCGGCGGCACGGTCGCGCACGTGTTCCCCGTGACGGGAGAGGTCCAGGGCCTGGTCCCGCTCGCCGGGCCGGCCGACGTCGCGGAGGCTGTCGAGGCGGCACATGCCGCGTTTCCGGCCTGGCGAGCCTGGACCCCGGCGGAGCGCCGCGGCGTACTCGTGCGGCTCGCGGAGATGATCAAGGCTGACGTTGCGGAGTTGGGCCGGCTGTCGGTGCTGGACAACGGGATGACGCACCGCATCGGTCTGCATCTGGCGAGCTCGATGGCCGGCTACACCGAGTACTACGCGGGCTGGGCGGACAAGATCGAGGGCCGGGTCACCACGGTGCCGGCACAGCGCCGGGAACTCGCGTACACGGTCCCCGAGCCCTACGGCGTCGTCGGGATCATCCTGACCTGGAACGGCCCGCTGGTCTCGGTCGGGATGAAGGTCATCCCGGCGCTCGCGGCGGGCAATACCGTTGTCGTCAAGCCGTCCGAGCTGACGCCCTACGCCACCGAGCACCTGATGCGTCTCGTCCGTGCGGCGGGGATCCCGGATGGCGTGGTCAACCTGGTGCTCGGCGGCCCGGACGCGGGTGAGGCGCTCGTGCGCCATCCGCTCGTGCAGAAGGTCAGCTTCACAGGCGGCCCAACGACGGCCCGCAAGATCCTCGCGTCGTGCGCGGAGTCGCTCAAGCCCGCGGTGCTTGAGCTTGGAGGCAAGTCAGCCAACCTCGTCTTCCCGGACGCCGACCTTGACCGTGTCACCCTGATCAACACCTCGTCGGTGTTCGAGACGCTGGCGGGCCAGGGCTGTGCGATCCCGTCGCGGCTGCTCGTGCACGAGTCGGTCTACGACGAGGTCGCCGAGAAGGTCGTCGCGCGGGTGCGCTCACTGCGGTTCGGGGATCCGTTCGACCCGTCGACCAATGTCAGCCCGGTGGTCACGCGTGCGGCACGTGACCGGATCCTCGGGATGATCGACACGGCGCGGTCGCAGGGCGCGGGCACCCTGCTTGCCGGCGGCGGCGTGCCTGACGGGCCGCCGGCGGGCGGCTACTACGTCGAGCCGACGGTCTTCGGTGACGTCGCGCCGGACAGCGAGATCGCCCAGGTGGAGGTGTTCGGCCCGGTCCTGTCGCTCCTGCGGTTCTCCTCCGAGGAGGAGGCGGTCGCGATCGCGAACAGCACGTCCTACGGCCTGGCTTCCTACGTGAACACCCGCGACATCGGCCGGGTCAACCGGTTGACGGCCCAGCTGCGCGCCGGAGGGGTCTACGTCAACGGCGCTCCGCCGGTGGTCGGCTATGAGCTGCCCTTCGGGGGTGTGGGCATCTCGGGATACGGCCGGGAAGGCGGCCAGGAGGGCCTGCTGGAGTTCGTCCGCACGAAGGCCGTGGCGATCGCATGACCCGGCCACTGATGCTTACCGGTGCTGTCGCCGCCGTCACGGGCGGCGGCAGCGGGATCGGCCGGGCCGCCGCGCTCGCGTTTGCCCGCCGGGGTGCCCGGGTCGCCGTGAGCGACCTCGATCTCGACCGGGCGCTCGCCGTCGCCGCCGAGATCGCCGCGGGCGGCGGCGAGGCGTTCGCCACCCGGGTTGATGTCACCCGCGAGGCCGACTTCGCCGCCTGGCGTGACGCCGCTCTCGACCGGTTCGGCCAGGTCGACCTCGTCATGAACAACGTCGGCGTCCTGGCCCTGGGTGCGCCCGAATCGCTGCCGGACGAGGCCTGGCTGCGGGTGTTCGACCTCAACCTGATGAGCATCGCGCGCAGTAACCGGGTGTTTCTGCCCCTGCTGCTCGCCCAGGGCCGGGGCCACGTGGTGAACACCGCGTCCGCGTCGGGGCTGCTCGCGTACGGCTTCGACCGGCTGCCCTACGTCGCGAGCAAACACGCGGTCGTCGGACTGTCGGAGGCGCTCGCGCTGTACCTGGGTCCCCGCGGCGTCGGAGTCACCTGCCTGTGCCCGTCCGGAGTGATCACGAACATTCTTGAGCAGGTGACCGTCTACGGCGAGGTCGCCTCCTCGCCGCGCGCTCCCGATCATCCCGTGGTGCCCGCGGACACAGTGGGCGAGCTGGCGGCCGACGCCGTGGCACAGGGACGGTTCCTCGTCCTGACGGCCCCCGCGATCCATGACGAGCTGGCGGTCCGGGCCGGCGACCTGGAGGCGTACCTGCAGGCCCGGATCACCGAGCAGGCGCCGTGAGCGGGGCCCGCGGGGACGGCTGCGTACGGGTCGGTTTCGTCGGGCTCGGCTCCCAGGGCGCCCCGATGGCCCGAAGGATCATCGACGCCGGCTTCCCGACAACGCTGTGGGCGCGCCGCCCCGAGGCCCAGCAGCTCTTCGCCGACACGCCCGCTCGGTTCGCCGCGGGCAGGGTCGAGCTCGGCGCGGCCAGCGACGTGCTCGGTGTGTGCGTCGTGGGCGACGCCGACGTGGACGAGGTGCTACGCGGACCGGACGGGGCGCTCGCCGGCATGGCGCCGGGCGGGATCGTCGTGGTGCACAGCACCACCCGTCCGGACACCTGTCGCCGCCTGCAGGAGGACCATCCGCACCTGCACGTCCTGGACGCGCCCGTCAGCGGTGGCGGGGCAGCCGCGGCCGAACGCAGGCTGCTGGTCATGGTCGGCGGCGAGGCGGAGATCCTGGAACGCTGCCGGCCGATCCTGACCGCCTTCGCGGACCCGATCGTGCACCTAGGGCCCCTGGGCAGCGCCCAAGAAGCGAAGGTGTTCAACAACGCCCTGTTCACCGCGCAACTCGCCCTCGCCGCCGAGCTCCACGCGGCCGCGCAACGCCGCGGGCTCGACCCCGCGGCCATGGCGACCGTGCTGCACGGCGGCAGCGGCCACAGCTTCGCAGCCGACGTCGTCGCCAGGAACGGCTACCACCTGGCCCCGCTCGCGGGCGGCGCCGGGCCACTGCTCGCCAAGGACGTCGGGATCCTCGCCGACCTGCTCGCACCCGCGAGCTCACCGCTGATCGACATGGCCGACACGGCGCTGGCCGCCATGGGCCTCGCCCGCACCGCACGAGAGGACCACCCATGACCTCGCCGACCACCGCGGACGACGTCTACCGCGCCGTGATGACCGTCGACCCGCCGACGCCACAGACGCCCTTCGACGCGGCCACACGCCAGTACCTGTTCGGAGAGATCTGGAGCAGGCCCGGTCTGGGCATCCGCGACCGCCGCCTCGTGTCGCTCGCGTGTGTGGCCGCCGCGGACGCAGCGACACCGATCGACGACCACGTCTACGCGGCGCTTCACAGCGGCGACCTCACGATCGAGCAGATGAACGAGGTCACCTTGCACTTCGCCGTCTACTGCGGCTGGCCGAAAGCCTCAGCACTGGAGCAGGCCGTCCGCAAGCAATGGCACCGACTCCATGCCGAACAGGGACAGGAGGCGCCGGCCTGGCCGACGCTCACCGTCGAGAACCTCGGGCCGGCGGACCGTGAGGAGCGGATCCACGGCGGGCAGGAGGAGTTCAGGACCGTCAACGTCATCCCCGCTCCGCCGTCCGACTCGCCCTACTTCTACGCCGGCATCCTCAACTTCGTCTTCGGCCACGTCTGGCGCCGGGAAGGGCTCAGCCGCCGCGAGCGACGGCTCGTCACGATTCCCTGCGTCGGGGCCTCGGACGCGGTCGGACCGATCTTCTCGCACGTCGGGTCGGCACTAGAGTCAGGCGACGTGACCTACGAGGAGATGCAGGAGATCATCCTGCACTTCAGCGCCTACTACGGATTCGCGAAGGGCGAGGCGCTGCACGAGGCCGCGCGCCACTGGCGAGCGGGCCAGCCGTGAGCCAGCCGCAGGGCACCCCGTCCGGTGCGATGGCACTGCAACTCCTGCTGACCGCCGAGCGGCTCTTCGCCGAGCACGGCATCGACGGGGTGTCCCTGCGGCAGATCGCCACCCAGGCCGGGTCGGGCAACAACTCGGCTGTGCACTACTACTTCGGCTCGAAACGACAGCTGATCGAAGCGATCTTCGCTCACCGGATGCCGCAACTGGTGCAGCGGCGCGCGCTCCTGCTCGCCCGCATCGACCCGGGCGACCTGCGAGCGCGATTCGAGGCGCACCTGCTGCCGGTGCTGGAACTGGCGGAGTCACCGGACAACTTCTACGTGTCGTTCGTCGAGCAGCTCCAACGCAGCGCCGAAGCCACCGGCACCCTCGTCCAGTCGGAAGAGATCCAGCGCTCCCAGGGCGAGTTCCTCCACGACATGCGCCGCCTGGTGCCCCACGTCGAGGAGCCGGTACGCACGATGCGCATCCGTGAGGTCCAGGAGCTCAGCGTGCACGCCGCGGCCCGGCGGGAGCGAGCGATCGCGGCCGGCGAACAGATCGTCCCCTTCGGCCTGTTCGTCAGCACCTTGATCGACGGTTTCACCGGCCACCTCGCGGCTCCGGTGTCGCAGGAGACTCGACGATTCCTCACCACCACCGACCAGACACCCCCGGCCATGTCACTGCCAGCACTCTGATTTCAGCTCGACGCTTTCCACTGGCACCGGGCGGCGACACGCGTCTTCCAACGTCGCGTCGCACAGGTCGCGACAAAACCCTCCACTATGTGAGCGATCGCTCAACCAGCGGACGGGGCATCGACGGCGCACAGGCCGGCCAGGGTTCGGGGCCAGAACAGCAGGAGGTCATTTCCCCCACCGATGCCGCCGACGTCACAGCGATGCGGCGACCACGTCGAGACACATGGTGCTGTCGCGCGCTGGCGATGCCGAGTCCGCCAACGCCAGCGGCGACGTCCGCTAACTGTCCTTCACCCGTGGCGAGGCGGATCTACTTCCGCAGGACGATGGGAAGCTTCTCCCAGCCACGTACTGTCGAGGTACTCGCAAGCTTGGCGTCGTTCCATTCGACGTCCCATCCCTTCGGGAAGCGCTTCGCCAGTTCTTCGAGGACGATGCGTCCCTCCATGCGGGCGAGGTTCGCGCCGAGGCAGTAGTGCAGGCCGTAGCCGAAGCTGCGTTGCGCCGTGATGTCGCGGTGGATGTCGAGGTCGTCGGGGTTGGCGAACTTGGACTCGTCACGGCCGGCGGAGCCGACGATGAACAGCGCGGTGCTTCCTTCGGGGATGGTCTGGCCGTGGAACTCCACGTCCTTCGTGACGTACCGCCCCACCGCCTGGCCGACGGGCTCCAGGCGCAGGATCTCCTCCACCGCCCTGGCCGACAGCGACGGGTCGGCGACGACCTCCTGGTACTGCGCCTGGTTGTTCTCCTCGCCGAAGATCTTCCCGATCCACCCCATGAGCTGGCCAGTGGTCTCGTTTCCCGCTCCCGCGATGACAGCGCAGTAGACCAGGATCTCCTCGCGGGTGAGTTTGCGGGTGGTGCCGTCGTGGTCCTCGAACTCGACGTTGAGCAGCTTGGTCATGATGTCGTCGGAGGGGTTGGCGATGCGCCAGTCGATGTAGCTCTCGAAGATGTCGGTGGCGATCTGTGAGGCCTCGGCGTCTATCTTGCCGCCCTCCTCGGTCTTGAGGTTGGCGACGGTCCGGTCCCGGACCGACTGCTGCATCTGTTCGGGGATGCCGACGAGCATCCCGATGACGCGCATCGGCACCTTGTCGGAGAGGATGTCGATGACATCGAAGCTCTCGCCGTCGCGCACCGGGTCGAGCTGGCGGGCGACGTAGTCGCGGATCTTCGGCTCCAGCGCCCTGATGCCGCCCGGGGAGAACAGGCGGGAGACCAGGCGGCGGTGGATGTCGTGGCTCGGCGGGTCCTCGAAGATCACGCTGCCCGGCGGCATCTCGATGCCGGACTTGATGAACTCGTAGATGTTGCCGCGGGCGTTGCTGAAGTGCTCGATGTCCGGGAGGCCGCGGTCCACGTCGTCCCACCGGGCGAAGGCGTAGAAGTCGTGCTCTTCGTTGTAGTAGACCGGGGCCTCGGCGCGCATGCGCTTGTAGATGGGGTACGGGTCCACCCAGATGTCGTGGCGGAACGGGTCCCAGTAGAGGTCGGTGGCGGTCATGCGTCGTCTCTCATTCCTTTACTGGGGTGGTGTTGGCGGCGAGCCAGTTCTCGATCCAGGTGCGGGTTTCGTCGTGTCCGTCGGTGAAACCGAGCAGGCGATCGTTCGCTTCTAGCTGCGCCAGGCCGGTGGTGAGCAGGAGAACGACCATCGGTGGTATGTGGTCGGATGCGATCGACTCGCGGTCGAGGGCCGCCCGCGCGAAGTCGAGCTGCGCAGTGCGGAAACGTCGCGCGTAGGCCGCGATCTCCAGCCGCAGCGCGGGGTGACGCTGGGCGAGAGCCGCGAACTCGACCATGAGTTTGCTGGCGCCGGCGTCAGAGTGGATCTTCCAGAACCTGCGGAGCGAGGCCTCACCCTTCGCGATCTCGGCGAGACGCGCGAGGTTCTCCTCGGCGCCGCGCCGGAAGGCCTCGATGAAGAGGTCCTCCATCGAGGCGAAGTAGTAGTGGACGAGCTGGTACTTCACACCGGCGACCTCTCCGATACGCCGCGTCGTGATGTTGCCATAGCCCTCTCGGGCCAGGAGCTGGATCGTCGCGTCGACGATCCTCGCGCGCGTCTCGGGCGCTCGGGAACCCCGCGAACGAACCTCTTGCTCTGGCCCACCCATGGCAGTACTTTTACACCCGTCAAAACTTCGTGTCTAGTAGGGAGCAATGCATGGGTCGCGTCGCAGTCGTCACGGGTGCTGCCGAGGGCATCGGTTCCGGGATCGCCACGCGGCTGGCGAACGACGGCCACCAGGTCGCGATGCTCGACTGGCAGGGAGACAAGGTCGAGAAGCTCGCCGCCGAGCTCGCCGCCGCCGGTGGCACCGTTCTGCCGCTCACCGTCGACGTCTCCGACCGCGCCTCGATCGAGACCGCCTACGCGACGGTGCGCGAGACGTTCGGGCCGATCCACATCGTCGTCGCGAACGCCGGCATCTCGAACATGGTCCCGTTCGTGCAGCTCGACCAGGAGACCTGGGACCGGATGATCGCGGTGAACCTCACCGGCGTCTTCCACACGATCCAGGCCGCCGTCGGAGACATGATCGAGGCCACATACGGCCGGATCGTCACCATCTCGTCGTCCAGCGCGCAGTCGGGCGCGCCGGCGATGGCGCACTACGTCTCCAGCAAGGGCGGCGTCATCGGCCTGACCAAGGCGCTGGCCCGCGAGCTCGCCGAGCACCGCATCACCGTCAACACGATCCCGCCGACGGTCGTCGACACCCCGATGGCCCACCACGAGGCAGGCCAGGCCGGCGGCGCGGAGCAGTTCCTCGAAGCGGTCAGCGCGATGGTGCCGCTCGGCCGGGCCGGCACGCCCGCCGACATCGGCAACGCCGTGTCGTTCCTCGTCTCCGACGACGCGGCCTACATCACCGGCCAGATCATCGGCGTCAACGGCGGCATGTACATCTGACGTGGGGCGGTAACGCGCGGGGTGTTGGCGATACCCGCACGAATGTCGCTGGGTCACCCCGGACGCCTTTCCGGGGTGCGGATCTTCTTCATGATCTTGACGCTTTCATGTCGTTGGTCGCCGCGACGGCGAAGGGCGTCGGCCTGATGTCGCGAGTCGTATCGATGGAGGTCGCTATGCGGGTGGTCATCGACCCCGTGCTCTGCGAGAGCAACGCCCTGTGTGTGGGCCTCGCGCCCTCGGTATTCGAGCTTGACGAGGACGACACACTCGCCGTGCTCGACGAGCGCCCAGAAGAGGATCTGCGGGCCGATGTGCAGGCAGCTGCGGCGGCCTGCCCAAAGAGAGCGATCACCGTCGTCGACGGGTAACCGTGCCGACGGCCAGCGGAGGCTGTCGGCCCACCTCGTGGCGTCTCCTCTGATTTCCCTCCCGCGTATCCGATCTTCCGGCGGCCGCGGGGCTAGGCGACAGGCAGAAGAAATGGTGGTCAGCTCGCGACCCTGCCGCGCGCTCGCGCACCGGCCGCAGGAGATGCGCGATGAGCTCGGCGATCGCACTCGTGGGAAGGAAGTCCATGGAGCTCGTGGGTAAGGCCGCAGTGGTCGCCGGAGGCGCGGGTGGTCTCGGAGGAGCGACGGTGCGGCGCCTGGCCGCGCTGGGAGTCGGTGTCGTCGTGCTCGATCCCGATGCAGACCGCGCGGCGGCACTCGGCGCCGAACTAGGTCCCACGGTCATGGCGGTGACCGGCGACAGCAACGACGACGAGGCCGTGGCCGCCGCGATCTCGGCGGCGCAGGCTCTCGGCGTCTTCTCCATCGCCGTCAGCGCGACGGGTGTCGTCATCCCCAGCCCACGACTCGTCGCAAGTGACGGGTCGGTCATGTCAACAGAGGTGCTGCGCGCGAATCTCGACCTGCACGTGTGTGGCCCGTTCAACCTCACCCGGCTCGCGGCATCGGCGTTCAGCGCCAACGCGCCGGACGAGGACGGGCAGCGTGGAGTCGTCGTGCAGACGGCGTCGATCAGTGCGTTCGACGCCCAGGCGACCATGGTTCCCTACGCCGCGGCCAAGGGGGCGATCGTCGCGATGCTGCTGCCCATGGCGCGCGACCTCGCCGCGATCGGCGTCCGGGTATGCGCTATCGCGCCCGGCGCGTTCGCCACACCACGACTGTCGAACCCCGTGGTCCAGGAGCTGCTCGTACGCGACGTCCTGTTCCCGAAACGGCTGGGCAGGCCTGAGGAATACGCCCTGCTCGCGGAGGCAATCATCCGCAATCCCTACCTCAACGGGGAGGTCATTCGGCTCGACGGCGCAGCACGCCTCTCCGCCGAGATGACCCCCAGCCAGCCACCGAAGCGCTGATCCCGCCCATGGTTTCTTCCGCGGTTCGACGGCGGGACCCACGCACGCTGGCTGGTGCCGCCGTCGAACCGCGGGCGGTGACGCCCACCCGCAGTGGCGACGAGCCCGACGGCCAGTGCTAACGACCGGAGCGGAGACACGCTCGCGCGGAGCGGTCAAGGTCCAGCCGCCAGCGTCGGCACCGGAACGGAACGCGGTGAGGCCTACCCGGCGGCGAGCGCATCGATGCAAATGGCCAGCTCACCGACGGCGAACGCCAATCTGAGTGGCGATGGCGGGCGCGTACGGCATCGTCGACGACGCGCGAGCCATCAGTCGGTGAGGGAGCGAGCCGACCTCAGGCGACGCTGAGGGGAAGGGTTTCCCAGCCGCGCATGGTCGAGGTCGACGACAGTGCGGTGTTGTCCCAGTCGATGTCCCAGGTCGGAAACCGGGTGAGGAACTCGTCGAGCGCGATCCGACCTTCGATCCTGGCCAGCGCGGCGCCCAGGCAGTAGTGGGTCCCGATTCCGAAGGTGATGTGCTGGTCGATCTTGCGGCGGATGTCGTAGGTCTCGCCGTCGTCCCATCGCTTCTCGTCGCGGTTCGCCGAGGCGACGAGCAGCATCATCGCGCTGCCGGCCGGGACCGTTTGGCCGTGCAGTTCGACGTCTCGGGTGACGTAGCGCGCGATGGCATGACCTGTTGGCTCGAAGCGCAGCGTCTCCTCGACGGTGTTCGGGATCAACTCACGGTGCGCGAGAAGATCGGCACGCTGGTCGGGGTAGCGGGCGAGCAGCGCGACGAGCCAGCCGATCAGGCGTGCGGTAGTCTCATTGCCCGCGCCTGCCAACACGGTCACGTAGGTGAGGATCTCCTCGCGGGTGAGTGTGCGCGTGATGCCCCGCTCGTCCTCGAACTCGGCGTTCATGAGTTCGGTCATCAGGTCGTCGGAGGGATGCTCGGCGCGCCAGTCGATGTAGTTCGCGAACAGATCGGTGTCCATGAGGGCGCTGCTGGAGACCTTCATCTGCTGGCCGGGTTCGGTCCGCAGCTTCGCGTCGGCCCGTTCCCGGACCGTGAGCTGGTCGTCCTCGGGGATGCCGAGCAGCATCCCGATGACGCGCATCGGGACCTCGTTGGCGAACGCGGCCATGAGATCGAACCGGTCGACCCCATCGAGGCGGTCGAGGCAGCGGACGCAGTACTCCCGGATCGCGGCCTCCAGCGACAGCACCCGACGGGGGGTGAACACCCGCGCGAGCAGGCGCCGGTGGATGTCGTGGATCGGCGGGTCCTCCATGAGCAGCGTGCCCGGTGGGATCTCGATGTTCGCCTTGATGAGCTCAAGGATCGGACCCCTCGACGAGGAGTAGGTTGCCCAGTCGACCAGCCCGCTGTTGATGTCGTCCCAACGGCTGAGGACCCAGAAATCGTGGCGCCCGTTGTACCAGAGCGGAGCCTCGGTCCGCAGCCGCCGGTAGATCGGGTACGGATCGCGCGCTAACTCACCGTCGAACGGGTCCCAGTACACCGGCCTCGTGTTGCTCACTCCGACACCTCCGGGCTCGACTCTCCACCACGTCTACTTTGAGCGGTCATTCAAACTTCGCGGGGACACGCTGTCAAGACGCTCGACTGTCCGGCAGGATGGGACGACTTGATCGAAGGAGGAGCTGGGAGGAGTTGGATGGCCGAGCCCCGTCGCCGGCGCGCGGCGACCGAAGAGAAGGTGAACCGCGTGCTCAACGCGGCGGAGGAGATCATGCTCCTGGAGGGCTACGCCGCCGTCACCTCACGCAACGTCGCCGAGCGGATAGGCCTGAAGGCACCGCTGCTGCACTACTACTTTGCGACGATGGACGACTTGTTCGTCGCGCTGCTGCGCAGGCGTTCCGAGCGCGTTGTCGAACGCATGGAGGCGGCGCTGGCCTCACCGCGACCCCTGCAAGCCTGGTGGGACCTCGCCTCCGACCCCCGTGGCACCGCACTGTTCATCGAGTTCCTCGCCGCGGCGAACCACCGGCCGGCGCTGAAGGCATCGATGGGCGAGGTCGCACGCGAGGTACGGCGCCTGCAGATGGCGGTCCTCGACAAGATTCTCCCCGAGTACGATCTCGACCCGCTTGACTACCCGCCTGCCCTGATCGCCGCGACCGTGCAGGGTCTGGCCCTCGGCCTCGTCGCCGACGAGGTTGCCGGCTACGAGACCGCGCACAAGCAGGCCCGCGCCGCGATGAGCCGCCTGGTCACGCGCCTTGAACAGCAACGGGCCCGCCGCCTCTGACGCCAGGATCGGCAGCCCGAAAGTTTGAACATCTGCTCAAATATTGAGACGGCGCCCGACACAGATGCTGCTCACCAGCCGTGCAGACGGCGCCAGGGTAGGCGCGGCCTGGTGGCTGTCGCCCTACCGGGGGTCGATCCTTGCTCGGCCGCGGCGGCAGGGCATGCGGCGCCAGCGACGCGTGGCGGCATCCATCGTCGGCGCTGGGAGCGTGGCTGCCCTGCAGTTCCGGTCCCGGCGGGTGGGTACCGTCGGGTGGTGGAGCGTCGTGGTCGCGGGCGTGTGCCGACCTTCAGCCGCGAGGAGCTGATCGTGGCGGCCCGGCGGCTCGGTCCCGATGCCGTGAACCCGGCCGCGCTCGCGGCCGAGCTGGGTGTTGCCCGGACAAGCATCTACTGGCATGTCCGCGACCGCGGCGACATCGGCGAGCTCGTCCTCGGCGCGATCATCGATGAGGGCGAATCGGCGCGGTGGTCTCCGCAGCCAGATGGCAGCTGGAACGCGGTGATGGAGTCCTACGCCCGCGCGACGCGTGCTGGGCTCATGGCGGCCGGGGGGTGGATCCGGTTCGCGACGCCTCGGCTCGTGCTTGGGCGGGTGCAGTTGCGTGCCATGGACGGTCTGGTCGGGCGGCTTCGCGCCTGCGGCTTCTCGATCGATGACGCGACCCGTGCCTATGCGTTCCTCTTCCAGGTCGTCCTGGCGAGCATCGGGTCCGGTGACGCGCCGGTGACGGGGATGCACCGGGCGCTCATGACCGAGCTTGAGGCGGTCGAGGTCGACGATCTCATGACGCTTCGTGAGGTGGTTGCGGCGGCTGCCAAGACCTCACCGGACGCGCAGTTCGAGTACGACCTCGACTGTGCGCTGCGTGGGATCGCGGACCGGAGCGGAGTGCGGCTCGGCGCCTTGCCAACGGGCTGAGACAGCGCTCCGGTCCGTCGGGCCGCCACCGGAGCGACGGAGCGGCGTCACCCTCGCCGGCCGGGCAGGCGCCCGGAGCGCACGATCATCTTCGCCGCTTGATCGACGACGCCGAGGTCCGAGTAGCGGCGACACCTCTTCACTCGACAGATGTCGAGAATTCTGGTTTCCTCTCACTGTCGCGGTCGGAGTCAGCTGCCTGGTCCGAGGAGGGGCAGGCTGAACGGTCAACGTTCGGGCCGGTGATGACCGTGGTGCGCGCGGCCTTCCGTCACGGGCCGCCTCGGCGAGCCAGGCGGGTCCACGGCGGAGACAGCCGAGCAGCGAGCCGCCTCGGAACGGGCTGGGCGATAGATAGCCAGGCCGAGTCGCGCGGGGATAGCCGGGCCATTCGTGGCTCCATGGCAGAGAGATGCGCCAGATGATCTGGTGTCCGAGAGAATTGAGAGACCTTTTCATGCGCCGACGCGCGCTCCTGCTTGTTGCGCCTCTGGTGCTGGCGGCCGGGTGCGGTTCGACCGGCAGCCATTCCGCCGCTGCTCCCAGCGCCCGACTCGAAACTAGCTCGACGCCGGCCGCCGCTGCGACCACCTTCTCCATCGAGAGTATTCCGTCGGCGACGGCCTCGGCTTCGAAGGATCCGGCCGCGCCGAACGGGACCATACTCATGATCAAACTACACGTCGGCAGTCTCGACGCCGGCGAGAAGTTCTACGGCGCGGTCTTCGGCGCGAAACTCGCTCTCAAGGTCCAGGGCAACGTGGGCGTCGTGACGTTTCCCAACGGTGGCCCCGGATTGATCCTGCTCCCAGGACAGTCCGACGACAAGAAGGCAGGAGCCTTCGTAATCCAGGTTCCGAACCTGACCGCGGCACAGGCGCGGGCGGTCGCGAACGGCGCCACGGTGCAGGGCGAGTTCACCGGAACCCCGAACAACCAGACCGGGCGATCCATCGACCTTCTCGACCCATGGGGAAACCAGGTAGAGATCTTGCAGCTCGGTTGATCGCGATGCCCGGGAGCGCCGCCTGGTCGCGGGTCCTTGCCGGCGATCTTGCCAAACCACCCGAGTAGCGAGTCCCGTTTGAATGACCGGCATCGTGGTCCGCGTTGGCGCCGGCCCGATCAACAAGAGGTGACCTCATGGCCTTACCGACCGACCCAGTCATCGTGGTCTCGAACGACACCCACATCGGGCCGCGGCTGATCGACGACCTGCGCGCCTACTGCCCGGCCAGATATCTCGACGACTTCGACCGCTTCGCCGCGAGCGAGCGCCAGAACAAGGAGGCCGCGGCGGCGATGCTCGCCGGCAGCGGCTATCTCGATCACCCGAACTTCCGTACTGCCGGGCACCACGACTCGGCCGCGCGTCTCGCCGACTACGACCACGACGGCATCGCTGCCGGGGTGATCTTCCACGGTTCCATGAACCTGGAACCGATCCCGTTCATCTCCTCGCCGCTGGGCAAGCCCAGGCCCGACGGAGACCGGGAGCTCATCGGCGTCGGGCAGCGGATCTACAATCGATGGCTCGCCGACTTCGTCTCGCGCGCGCCGCATCGCCACATCGGCCTCGCCTACCTGCCGATGTGGGACATCGACGCCGCCGTCACGGAGGTGGCCTGGGCTCGGGACGCCGGTCTGCGGGGGGTGAACTTCCCGGCGATGCGCGACGGCGAACTGCCGGAGTACAACCGACGTCTCTGGGAACCACTGTGGTCGGTCTGCGAAGAACTCGGGATGCCGCTGGTCACCCACGTCGGCGGCGGCATGACCGCCCGCTACACCGGACTCGAATCCGTCGCGCTGATCCAGCTGGAGTCGGCCGGATTTCTCTCCCAGCGGGCGGTCTGGTGGCTGATCTTCGCCGGTGTGTTCGAGCGCCACCCGGGCCTCAAGCTCGTGATTACCGAGACACCTGGTAGCTGGCTTCCCGCGAAGGCGATCGAACTTGACGCGCTGCACGCCTTCTACGACTCGAAGCGCAACGAGCCGCTCAACCAGGCACTGCTCGAACAGGTGCCCCGACGGCCCAGCGAGTACCTAGCCACCAACGTATTCGTCGGCGCGAGCTTCGCGTCCCCCTACGAGGTCGAGCAGGTGGTCAGTCACGGGCTGCAGTCGCAGCTGCTGTGGGGATCCGACTACCCCCACCTCGAAGGCACCTTCGTCTATCCCGACGGCCAGGACACGCCGTCGGTCACCCGCCTCGCGCTGCGCAACACCTTCAACGCCGTAGCGCCGGCGGACACCCGCCGGATGGTCGGTGAGAACGCGATCGGCGTCTACGGCCTCGACCGCACCGCCCTCCAGGCCATCGCGAGCGACATCAGCGCTCCCAGCGCCGAACAGCTCGCCACACCGATCGACGCCGTTCCGGCGGCGGCCAGCATCACCGCCTTCCGTACTGGAGCCGGCGGCTGGAGCTGACCCGCGGAGGCCAAAGCTGGTCGTAAACGACTGGCCCTTCTCGCGGCCAGTAGGACTTTGTCATGTCTCGCGCGACGCGCCACCGTTGGCATTGGATGATCAATCGCCCCGAGCGGCGACCCGCGTGGATGCCGAACTTCGATGCCACGGGGGATTTCTAGAAAGCTCCATCGTCGTTAAGGGACGATGCGGAACCGGTCCCGTTCGGTCGACCACAGGTCCCATGTTGGCCGAGGGCCTCTGGTGCTGACGATGCCTCGGAATTCCGGCGCCCTGAATGTGGCGAGATTTCCTACGAGGTGAGCGCGGCTATGACCATCGCTCCACAGGAAGAAGAGGACAGAATGCCTTTACGCTCGACGAGTTCTCGTGGCGCCCCACGGGTAGCGCACACCTTCCGTAAAGGGGTCCCGGCCAGGCTCCGACTGCCGCGGGAGGCTGCCCGGAGGCGATGGTCGGTCGTCGGATTGGTCGTGGCGCTGGTGGTCGCGGTGGTGGCGTGCTCGTCGGCGGGCTCGCCCGGCGGTGCCGAGACGTCTCCCGCGCCGGCGACCGGGGTCAACGCGCTTCCCGAGGTGAAGGACAATCCGCCTGCTCCCAAGCCGGAGCCGATCTCGGTCAGCGAACTGCCGTTGCCCCCGGTCACAGCGAACATCGCGCCGGGCGGCTGCACCACGGCGATCAACCCGCGTGGCACGGGCTGCATCGGCCAGTCAGTCGGTCTGCAGTCGGGTGGCTACCTGCCGGACGGGCGCACCGTCTCCGCGACGGTCAGCTTCGCCGGGGCGCCAGCGGCCCCCGACCCTACGAGCATCTACTCGGGCTCGCAGATCATCATCGTGAAGACCGACGGCAGCACCTTCCCCAACGGTGACGCGTGGAAATGCGTGACCTGCGGTCTCCCGGTCGGAAACCAGATCGGCCGCAACGAAGCCCTCGACTATCCGCAGCCGTTCAACGACGGCAAACGAATCCTGGCCGGCACAAACATCATCGACTGCGGGTCCGCCAAGATCGCCGAACCTGGTTGCACGCCAGACCAGGTTCACATGTATCCGATCCGGTTCAACGACACGGCCGACGGGTCCGGCAAGGGCGGGAACATTCGTGAGCTGCGGCTGAACCCGGACGATGTCCATCTCGGTTTCAACAGCTTCACCTTCTCCAACGACGCGATCGGACAGTTTGGTTACCTCGGCCGGCTGACATTCAACCCGAATCCCACGACCGGCACCCCGCTGGCGCCCCGCTACGACATCACGTCGGTCACCCGGCTGTTCGACACCGCGGCGGACAGGCAGAACGTCTACGTCGACCCAGCCCACCTCGACCAGCTGAAGATCAACCCGAAGGCCGTCTCCGTCGGTGAGCTGCGCGGCTTCAGCAAGGACGGCAAAGAGGTCGCCTACATCGGCTACCCGGAAGAGTCATCCAACATCGACGTCTTCGCGGCCGACCTGACCACCGGCAAGGTGCGCCGACTGACCGCCAACCCTGAGTACACCGACCCGATGGACCTGTCGCCGGACGGCAACTGGACAGTCGCCATGGACACAAGAGGCTCCGACCGCCAGGAGTTCGTCGCCGGCATGCGCGGCGTCCCACCGATCACAGACCTGGTCACTCCCGGCGCAATCTCCTCAATCCGCAACAACGGGCCGCGACGGTTCTTCCAGCCGATCCTGATCGACCGGTACGGAGACCGTGGCACCTACCAGGGGCAGCAGATCAACGCCGCCGGCGACGGCAGTCCTGGCGCGATCAACGACCCGAACTGGAACGGGATGGCCGACCCGCGCTGGTCACCGGACGGCACCGCCGTCGTCTACTGGCAGGCACTCGCGGTCGCACCTGCCTGCGGCGGCGCGAACCCGCTGAAGTGCGAGACCTCCACCGAACTTGGTGGCCGTACCGCGCGGATGATGATCGCCAGGTTCACCAGCCGCAAGCCGCAACCAGCGCGTACCGTCGCCCCGATCTCCGACACCGTCCCCTGGGGCACCCCATACGTGCCCGGCAGCCCGATCCCGACACGGCCCTACCCGCCCGCAGGCTCGTACACGCTCGCCGGGGCGAAGACCGGATCGGCCGCGATCACGATCACCGAGAATGCGGCCAAGACCGCCATCGACACCGTCGCCGTCCGCTACACCAACTTCTCCGACGACGGCCTGCGCACCCTCAACGGCACCGAGAAGGTCACCGCCGCGGCGCCGAGCATCACCGTCTCCAAACTCGACTGGTATTCCGATCTCACCCAGACCGGAATCACCCTAAGCACGAAGAAGACCAGCCCGGACGGCTTCCACCTCACCATCGACCTGATGGTCAACGACTTCCAGGCTACCGGAACGATGATCACCATCGTCGACGGACACGTCTACCACCAGCCAGAGAACAGCATGTAGCCGAACGGCGGAGCGCGTCTTCGCGCACATGAGGACAGGTTTGGCCGACACGGAGAAGAACACCGTCCGTGTCGGCCAAACGCCGTCCGGCCCCTACAGGCGGAATGTGCTTCGCCCCTCGAAACCGAGGGGCAGGGACGAGGGGTACTCCGGGGCGGTAGGCCGTAGCCAGTGATCAACGTCGGCCTATTGTCAGACCCGCTTTAATGGCGGCGGCGTCGTCGAAGCGAATCGGTGACCACCCGTAATCGGCGATCTACGGTTTTCGCCGAGCGCTGCCGCCATCATCGCTCGATCCCTGCTGGCCGAGGGCGGCGTCTCGCCGCGCGCCATCGCTGCAACAATGACGCAGCCCGTCGCGATGGGCTTGCGCGGGCTGCTCGCCCGCCCGCTGGCGGCGGCGTGTTGCGTCGACCGGATGTCCGCGCCTGCATACCGATCCAAGCCGCGCGCCGCGACGGAACCGTGTCGCTGTCAACAGCCAACCACCGGTCCATCGACGACGAGAGCGCCCGCCATCGATCTTGAATCAGCGCTGGTCAGCGCCTCGCGAACGTAACGTCACCGGTACGAAGATCGGCAATTCTGGCGTGAAAACCGCCAATATCCAGGTCAGGCGGTGTGCGACACCCACCCAAGGCTCGGTTGGTGGGCCGGGTGGGGCTCGAACCTTCGACCGGAGAGTGATGAGCGGTGAGCCGGTCGGGTCAGCCGGCAGGCTCAGCGGGGGAGGCCGAGCCCGCGTTCGGCGATCGCGTTGCGCTGGATCTCGTCCGTGCCGCCGCCGAGGCGCAGGCCGGGGGCGAACAGCAGCCGCTCGATCCAGGGCGCGGAGACCGGGTCGTCGACGACCGTCGCCGCCATCCCGAGGATGGTGGTGGCCGCGTCGGCGCTGAGCCGGGCGTGCTCGGAGTAGAGCAGCTTCGTCGTCGGCCCGGCGGCGGGGACGGGATGGCCGGCCGCGATCCTGGCCCGCAGCAGGTCCAGGGTCCGCTCCCGGATGACCGCCTGGGCCAGCAGGTCCCGCACGCCGGGGTCGTCGGCGTGGCCGAGGTGCCTGGCTAGCGCGACGAGCTGGGTGGCGGAGCGGGCGCTGGTGCCGCCGCCGATCGCGGCCCGCTCGCTGGCGAGCATCGTGCGCAGCACGGCCCACCCGTCGCCCAGGCCGCCGATGAGTCCCCCCTCGGGGACGACCGCGTCGTCGAGGAAGACCTCGTTGAAGTGGTAGGCGCCGGACATCTGGCGCAGCGGGCGGATGTCGACGCCGGGCTGGGTCATGTCGAGCGCGAAGCAGGACAGGCCGGCGCGGCCCTCCTCCCTGCTGCCCGTGCGGGCGACGAGCAGGGCGTACTCGCTGCAGCCGGCATTGGAGGTCCACACCTTCTGGCCGGTGACGGTCCAGCCGCCGCCGTCCCGGGGCGTCGCCCTCGTCTGGACGCTGGCGAGGTCGGAGCCGGCGCCCGGCTCGGACAGCAGCTGGCACCAGCTGTGCTCGCCGCGCAGGATCGGCGGGAGGTAGGTGACGCGCTGCTCGTGGGTTCCGTGGGCGAACAGCACCGCGGGGACCATCTCGAGCCCGACGGCGAACATCTTCGTCGACACGCCCCACCGGGCCTGCTCCTCGGCGACGGCCTCGTCCTGCCAGGCCGGTGCGCCGTGGCCGCCGCACTCGGCCGGCCAGGACCGGCCGGCCAGTCCCGCGTCGAACAGCCTGAGCTGCCAGCCACGGGTCACGTCGATCGCGTGCTGCTCCTGCTCGCGGTATTCCTCGGCCGTGCGCGCGCTGACGACGTGGACGGCGGAGAAGTCCTCCCGTGATCCCTTGCGCGGCGCGTTGGCGGTGAACCAGGCGCGGACCCGGCCCTGGAACTCGGCGAGCGTTTCGGCAGGCGCCTCGGCGGGCGCTTCAGCCGCGCCCTCGGGAGCCGGTGCGGATGGGGTCGGCATCAGGTGTTCGCCTCCACGCGCGTTCTTGGCGGGGATGCCCGGGTCACCCGGGCCATTCGGGCTGTTCGGCGTCACCTGGCGTCACTCGGCCCGTTCGGCGAGGACGTGCCGAGCGAGGCGCTGCCGGTGGTCGGCGGCGTTGCCGAAGAGCTGGCGCGAGCTGTGCGCCCGCTTCAGGTAGAGGTGCGCCGGGTGCTCCCAGGTGAACCCGATGCCGCCGTGCACCTGGATGTTCTCGGTGGCCGCCGTGACGAACGCGTCCCCGCAGCACGCCTTCGCCAGGCTCGCCGCCAGCGGCAGGTCGGACGGGCTCTCGGCCGCCGCCCACAGGGCGTAGCAGGCGGCCGAACGCGCCGACTCCACGTCGAGGTGCAGGTTCGCGAGCTTGTGCTTGACGGCCTGGAACGAGCCGATCGGCCGGCCGAACTGCACCCTGGTCTTCGCGTAGCCGACGGCCATGTCGAGCACCCGCGCCGCGCCGCCGACCTGCTCGGCGGCGACGGCGACCGCGGCCAGGTCGAGCACGTGCGCAAGCACCGGCCAGGCCGCGCCCTCGCCGCCGAGCAGCCGGGCCCGCGCGGCGGTGAAGGTGACGTCGGCCTGCCGGCGGGTCTGGTCGAGCGTGGCCCGAGGCTGCCGGCGCACGCCCGGGTCGTCGCCGTCGACGGCGAACACGCTGATCCCGGCACCGGCACCGGCACCGGCACCGGTGCCGGTGCGGGCGGCGACGAGAAGCAGCGCCGCGGTGTGCCCGTCGAGCACGTGCGTCTTCGTCCCGGTGACCGTCCAGCCGTGCGCGTCGCGGGCGGCCGTGGTGGTGATGGTGTCGGGGTCGCCGCCGGCGTCGGCGGCCTCGGACAGGGCGAGCGTGGCGACCGTCGTCCCGGCGGCGATGCCGGGGAGGTAGTCGGCGCGGGCCTGCTCGTCGTCCAGGGCGAGCAGCGTCGAGGCGGCCAGCACGACGGTCGAGAGCAGGGGTGCGCACAGCAGCGAACGCCCGGCCTCCTCGAGCACGATCCCGAGCTCGACGAGCCCGCATCCGGCGCCGCCGTACTCCTCCGGCAGCGTCAGGCCGGCGATGCCGAGCTCTCCGGCCAGCTGCCGCCAGCTGTCGGGGTCATAGCCGTCAGCCGTCTCCATGAGCCGACGGACCTCGGACTCCGGCGAGGTCTTGTCGAGGAAGTCACGCACGGTCCGGCGCAGCTCGGTCTGCTCCTGGGTGACAGCGAGGTCCACGTGGTCTTCTTCCTCCGAAGGCGACGCCAGCACCGGCGCTCCGACCGCTCGGCGCCCGCGGTCACGGCCGTGAACCCGCCGCGGCCAGGCTCAGGGTCCTGCCGGCACGTCCCGCCGACGGCGTCGCCGGCCGGACGTGCTCACGATAGACGGACGGAACCTTCGATGTCGACATCGACTTCGAGATACCGGGACATCCCGCGATATGCCGCGACCGGGCGTGGCGTCAGCGGCGGCGCAGCGCCGGCTTGGTGAGCGACAGCGGGATCCACCCGGCGTCCTGCGGGTTGAGGTTGACACCCGGCGGGACGATCTCGTCGATCCGGTCCAGGGTCGCCTCGTCCAGGGTGACGTCGGCACCGGTGAGCTGGCTTTCCAAGTGTTCCATGGTGCGCGGGCCGATGATCGCCGACGTCACCGCCGGGTGACGCAGCACGAACGCCAGGGCCAGCTCGATCAGCGTGATGCCCGCCTCGGCGGCGAGGTCCCCGAACGCGATCGCCGCGTCGACCTTGCGCTGGTTCTCCGGCACGGACAGGTCGAACCGGTGGGGTATGCGGGCCATCCGGGTGCTGGTGACCTCGCCGCCGTCGCGGGTGTGGCGCCCGGACAGGTAGCCGCCGGCGAGTGGGCTCCACGGCAGCACCCCGAGGCCGTACTTCTGGGCCACCGGCAGCAGGTCGGCCTCGATGCCCCGGACGAGCAGCGAGTACGGCGGCTGCTCGGTGACGAACCGCTCGCGGCCGCGGCGCTCGGCCGCCCACTGTGCCTCGACCACCTCGTGCGCCGGGAACGTCGAGCTGCCGAAGTAGCGGATCTTGCCGGCCCGGACGAGGTCGGTGAGCGCGCCGAGCGTCTCGTCGATGTCGGCCGACGGGTCGGGCCGGTGCACCTGGTAGAGGTCGATCCAGTCGGTACCGAGGCGGCGCAGGCTGTTCTCCACCTCGGCCACGATCCAGCGGCGGGACAGCCCACGCTGGTTGGGGCCGGGCCCCATCGGCATGTACAGCTTGGTGGCGAGCACGATGTCGTCGCGGCGGCCGGCGAGCGCCCTGCCGACGATTTCCTCGGACTCACCGGCGGAGTAGACGTCCGCCGTGTCGATGAAGTTGACGCCGGCGTCCAGCGCCCGGTGAATGATCTTTATTGAGTCGTCGTGGTCCGGGTTGCCCCAGGCTCCGAACATCATCGCACCCAGGCAGAGCGGGGAGACCCGCACGCCGGTGCGGCCGAGTACGCGGTAGTCCATGTGCCCCAAGCATGTGCGGACGGCCCCCCGGACGCAATGGGACCGCCGCCGGTGGGGCATGCACCCGCCGAACTGGCCCTGTGGCCAGACGGCGAGCACGAGTCTCGCAATCGGGTTTCCCGGCATGCCGAGGAACGGCAGAAGTATCTGACTAAAAGGCCGCGGTCTGGGTGTGGGTCGCCTGGCGTGGGTGGCTCCCGCCGTCGCTGGTTCCCGACGGTTACCGCTTCCCGCCGGGTGGGGACTGAGCCGATGACGGTTACGGAGAGTGACCGTGCTGGCGATGGGCGTGCGGATTTTCATTCCAGATCCGGCACCATCCGGCCGAAGGCGAGGTTTCATGAACCAGTCTTGGCGGCTCGAGCGCGGCGATCCGGGCAGGGCGGCCCGCCGAACGGCGCGAACCGGTCCAGTCCGGGGCCGCCTTACCGGCACCTTGGCGTTGCTTTCGCTGTCGGTGGCCGGCCTTGCCGCCCCGGCGCAGCCGGCGGTCGCGGTGTCACCGACGTTGGTCGGAGTGGGCCGGCTCTCGCCGTGGACCGCGTGTGGCGATGGGGCGCAGTGCGCGACGCTGCCTGTCCCACTGGACTATGCGCGGCCCGCCGCCGGAACGATCACTCTGGCGGTGACCCGCCGCCCGGCGCGAGACACCGCTCGGCGCATCGGCTCGCTCGTTTTTCTGGCGGGCGGGCCGGGGCAGTCCGGAGTGGACGTCATGAAATCGTCTTCGGAATGGTTTGACCCCCCTGTGCGCGATCGGTTCGACATCGTCGGCTTCGACCAGCGAGGCGTCGGTGGTAGCAGGCCGGCCGTCAGCTGCTCGTCCGACCAGGAGAACGCCACCACCCAGTCCTCTGACGCCAAGGGGGCACCGGTGCGCCCGTCCGTCTCTGGTTCCCGGGCGGACGGGGAAGGCCACTCGTCCTTGGACTCCACCGACCCGCTGGCCGATTTCCGATACGCGGCCAAGCTCGCCAGCGAGACCGCGCAGCAGTGCAAGGAGTACACCCCGACGCTGCTGCCCTACCTGTCCACCGAGGCGGCTGCCCGGGACGTCGACCTGCTGCGCGCCGCGCTGGGCGACAAGAAGCTGACCGCCTTTGGCAGCTCGTACGGCACCCAGCTCGGCGCCACCTACGCCGCCCTGTTCCCCACTCACATCCGCGCACTGGTCCTCGACGCGGTCGTCGACGCGGCACTGTCGATCAACCAACCGCTGGAAAGGCTGCGGGTGCACACCGAGGGATTCGAGGCGGCGCTCGACGCCTTCCTCGCCGACTGCGCGCACGACCCCGCGTGCCATTTCGGCGGCGGCGACCCGGCTGGCGCCTACGATCGCCTGATGGCACGGCTCGAGCGCCGCCCGATCCGAGCCGAAGGAAAGGACGTCGACAAGTCGCAGCCGATCACCGCGGACATTGCTCGTTGGGGCGTCATCGAGGCGCTGTACAGCCAGCAGAACTGGAAAATACTGGCGCAGGCGTTGCAGCAGGCCGACGAGGACAACAACGGCGCGATGCTGCTGTCACTGGCCAGTGAGGGCGACGACCTGAGCGTCTACCTGGGCGACGACCTGAGCTCGGGCCGGCGCCCTGGCGAGAGCTCCGACAACTCCAATGACGCCTACATCGCCATTCGCTGCGCCGACGGGACCTACCCGACCGACCTCGCGGCCTACCAGCGTTTCGCCGACCGGCTCCGCCGTGAGGCCCCGCGCCTCGGCCCGACAATGGCGTATGGCGAGATGGCCTGTGCCCGCTGGCCGGTTCACTCGGCCTCTCGTTACACCGGGCCGTTTCGTGCCCAGGGCGCCCCACCCATCCTGCTCGTCGGCACGATCGGTGACCCGGCGACCCCGTACTCGGAGGCACGGTCCCTCGCCAGCCAGATGGCCAGCGCCGTCCTGCTGACCTGGCGCTCCTACACCCACGGCGCGTACACCGGACCGAGCAGCTGCATCTATACCGCCGTCGACCACTACCTTCTCGACCTCGTCCCGCCCAGGCCTGGCACGGTCTGCTCCTAGGAGCGGGCTGCGCCAGAGGCTGGTCACGGGCGCGGGTCGGTGATGCCTGCGCAGGGGTGGGGCGGGGCCCGACGGGCCTACCTCACCCGTCCGTGCGTGCAGCCTGGTCGAGGCGGGGCTGTGCGGAGAAGGTCCGCGTCCGTGACGCCGCCGCGGCCTGGGGACTCCGAGGGTGACATCCTGGCGCCGGGGTGGACGTCAGCCGACGGCACTCGCCAGGGCGACGGCGCCGAGCTGGGTCAGCAGCCCGAGCTCCTCGCTCACCACCCAGACATCGCTGACGAGACCGTCGGTGACGGTGAGGATGTCGGTCGTTCGGACCTCGATCGGCAGGCCGGTCGGCGCCACGATGCCCAGCGGTGTGGGGTAGGGGCCGGTGTGCCGTCCACGCAGGTAGAAACCGATGACGATCTTTCCGGGTGCCTCGACCCGGTCGACGAGCTCGTGGGCCAGGCCTTCGAAGGCGCCCTGCAGGGCCCGGGCCCGGACGACGAGATCGACGGCCGTGGTCTTCGCCCCGTTGATCGTCACCGGGTCGGTGTACAGCTGGCGGAAGGCTGCTTCCGCCGCGTCGTCGTCGGTTGGCAAGGGCTGGGACCACAGCCGCATCAGGTTGCTGATCAAGTTGGTCATACGGGCAGTTTGACGGACCGCGGTCGCGCCGGCAGTCGCCGACGCGACCGCGGTCCGGACAACGTCAACCGACAACGTCAACCGACGACGTGACCCGGCCCGGCAGCTCCGGTCAGACGTTCACGCAGGCCAGGCGGGCGCCGGCCGTGCCCGCGTGGCCCGGTTCGGTGGACGTGTGCTCCGCGTGGATCACGATCGACTTGTGCGGCCGGGCGCCGAACGTCCAGCCGACGTTCGACTCCACGTGGGCCGACCCGGCCGCGTCCGTGGTGAAGTCCAGCCAGATCTCGTTCTGTGGGTTGGCGTAATCGGGGTTCACCGACGGCTGCGTGGGGTCGACCCGGTTCTGGTAGTGCGAGCCGGCCGCCTCCGGGTTCTCACCGCACGCGTTCATGTGCACGTGCGCGCCGAAGTGCTGGTTCGGGGGCAGCCCGCGGACCGCGAGCAGGGTCAGGGTCTGGCCGTTGGCCTGCACCGACACGACGGCGACGTCCGAGCCGACCGGGACGCGCGCTGGATCGTAGGTGATGGCCCTGGTGTCCGGGCTGTACTTCGTGAACTCGGCGAGCACCACGGTGGGCGGGGCGGACAGGGCGGGCAGCGACGACGGGGAGGCCGTCGCGCCCGAGGCGGAGGCCGTGGGGGACATCGAGGTCTGCGCGGCGGCGGCCGGCGGGCTCGTCGAGGAGCCGCAGGCGGCGAGCGCCAGCGGGACGAGTCCGATGATCATTCCGGTCGCGGCGCGTGAGCATCTGGTACGGCGCATGGAGCGACTGTGTGTCAGCGACGTCCAAACGTAAAGTAGGCGCTCGGACACGTCGCGTGTAGACCCCACATCGGGGGCTACTGCTCCAGTCGGTGGCCGCACCACCGGTTGGGGGTGGCGGGGTCGGCGTTCGGGTCGGGGACAGGGTCGTAGCCGGTGCCAGTCGCGTTGACCCGCATGAAGGTGTAGCAGAGGGCCATCTGGCCGAAGTCCTTGGTCATGTCGACGGGACCGGGCAGCAGGCCATCGGCGTCGTACTTGGTGGCGCGCAGGGCGTCGATGAACTGGGCGCGGGTCGGGCAGTCGCCGGCCTTCTCCAGCCCGGTGAGGAACAGGTCGGTGATGATGTAGGTGACGAAGGCGAGCTCCTGGTCCGGAGGCCGCAACTCGGGGGCGTACTCGGCCATCGCGTCCAGGTAGACCTGGTGGGCCTGGCCACCGACCTCGGCGGGGGCGTAGGTGACCGCCGCGGTCAGGCCGCTGAGCGTCTGGCCGTACTGGTCGATCAGCGCCTTGTCGTAGCCGCTGGGCGCGAGGACGACCTTCACCGGCGCGCCGGCCTCCCGGATGCCGCGCATGACATCGGCCAGGTTGCTGCCGGCCAGGACGGCGATCACCACGTCGGCCCCGGCCTGCTTCAGCTGCTGGCCCAGTTGCGCGAGGTTGGTGACGCTGGGGTTGTAGACGAAGCGGCCGGGCACGGTCGGGATGCCCGCGGCCGCCAGGCTGACGCTCATCCGCGACCCGATGTCACCTCCGGTCGAGGTGACGTCGCTCTGGATCACGGCCGCCCGGGTACCGCCCTGGGTCTTCGCGTAGTCGCCGAAGGTGGAGACGGACGGGCCGTTGGTGAACAGGTACGTGTAGGCGAACATGTTGCGGTAGCGAGGGTCCGCCCAGAAGGACTCGGCGGCTATCCCCGCCACCGGGATGCCGTGCTCGCGTAG
Source organism: Pseudofrankia saprophytica (assembly GCF_000235425.2). Taxonomy (NCBI): domain Bacteria; kingdom Bacillati; phylum Actinomycetota; class Actinomycetes; order Frankiales; family Frankiaceae; genus Pseudofrankia; species Pseudofrankia saprophytica. The sequence goes on along the minus strand of NZ_KI912266.1, from coordinate 4,908,105 downwards.
GTAGTCCGCCCCGCCGGAGGCGCTCACGGACGCCTCGACGAGCCCGAAGACCTTCTGCCTCTCGACGAGATCGCGCGCGGCCTCCAGGTTCTGGCCGCTCTCGCTCGCGTCGTCGCGCCAGGAATAGACCAGCTTGCGGCCGTGTATCCCGCCGGCTGCGTTCGCCTGCCCGATCCGCGCGATGAAGCCGCTCATGGACGCGGCGAGCGGGGCGGCGACCGCGCCGCTGTCGGGGTAGACGAAGCCCAGCCGGATCTCGTCGTCGGTATATCCGGGCGTGCCGCAGGCCGCGCGGGCGCCGCCGCTGGCACCGCCGCCGG
>NZ_KI912266.1:4573914-4596686 GCF_000235425.2 Pseudofrankia saprophytica | reverse complement strand
GCCAGGCCGACGTCGACGGCGTCCTGGGTGGCCGGGTCGACGGACGGGCCGCCGCCCGGTTGCCCGTCGTCGGAACGGTCGGCCCTGCCGAACAGGAGCTTCGGGCGCCACCACAGCAGGACCAGCCAGCCGCCGACGGTCAGCAGCAGGTAGAGGCACCAGTAGTGAGTGAGCGCCAGCGAGCCGGCCGCGAGTGCCACGTACGCCACCGACAGCGCCGTGGGCTTGCGCAGCGCCCGCTCGATGGCGAGGCCCCCGAGCGCGGTCAGCAGGACGATCAGGCTGTACATCCGGGTCTCGGTCGCGAACCGCAGCGCGAACGGCGAGGTGATGTAGAAGACCACGGCGAGCTGGGCGGCGCGCTGTCCGATGACCCGGCGGCCCAGCAGGTACAGCGGCCAGGCCGCGATCAGGTTGGTGATCGCCGACAGCGCCCGCACCGCCGAGTTGCCGGTGCCGAACAGGCTGATCCAGACGTGCAGGATCAGGTAGTAGAGCGGTGGCGAGCCGTCCTCGCGCAGACCGGTGATCATGGTCGGCCCGTCGCCGGTCAGCGGCAGCCGGGCGATCGCGACGCTCTGCGCCTCGTCGAGCCACAGGTCCTGGCGGGCGGTGAACCGCACCACCACCGCGACCGCCAGGATCAGCAGCATCACGGCCTGGTAGATCCGATCCGCGCGCCCGGGGCGCGGCCCCGGCGTGTCGACCGGCTCGGGGATTCGCTCCGCCGGCCGGACCGCGACGTCCGTCACGGTCTGTCCTCTCCGTCCCTGTCCGTCGGGGGCAGATGCCACCCGAACCTTGCGTTCCCACCGCCTGGCGGATGGGTCCATCTGTGGTCCCGTCCCGGTTTCCGCGTCGGCAGGAGGTGTTTCACGGCACTCTTGCTGATGGTGGTCTGGTGCGCTCGCGGCCGCTCGCCCACCGTCGGGGGCAGGCGAGGTGGCGCCGCCGACCGCTGGCCGGCACGCGCGCACAGTCTTTCATGCGCCCTTTCCCGGGCCGCCTGGGCGTACCGGTTCGCGCCTCCCGCGTCCCTGGCCGTCAGGCCGCAGGAGCTTCCCTTGCGCACCAGCCGTGATCGTGTCATCGCCCCGGGTTGATCGCCGGGCCGTGCGACGTGCCGGGCCAGTTGCGCCCACCACCCACCACCCACCATCTCGTCACCCCGGCGCGCCGGGTGGCCGGCTGGCCGCTGTGCGGCGGGGCGCCGGCCGGGAGGGGCTGGGCCCGGTCTGGCAAGGTGCCGTCATGGCCTCACCCGTCCGCGATGCACGCGTCGTCACCGTCCGCGTGGTCCGGGTGCGTCAGCCCGGATCCCGCCGGAGCCGGCATGACGGCTGAGACACCCGAGACGCCTGAGGCATCGCTTGAGGCGTCGATGCCCGAGACGCCCAGGACGGCGTCGCCGGCGGGGGCGTCCGAGTCGGCGGCGGTGACGAGACCGGTCGCTGGGCTGGTGGCCGCGTGGTGCGCGCTCGCGGTCGGGATCGCGGCGAAGGACGGCCGGTACGGCGGCTGGGCGATCTCGGCGGTGCTCATCGGCTGGGGGGTGGCGGCGGCCACGGTCGCCCTGCTCGGTGGCAGCCGGGGTCCGGCGAGCTGGCTTGGCCGGCCGGTGCGGCTCGCCGCCCGCCGGCTCGGCCGGCCGACCTCGTGGCTGTCGTGGCGGTTGACCTGGGCCGCCGTCGCGCTGGTGGTGGGTCTCGGGCCGCCGCTGCGCCACCCGCGGTACTACGGCTCCGGCGGGTGGGCCGAGGTCGCCGACTGGTGCTCCATCGCCGCGGGGCTGCTCGCCGCGGCCGGCGTCGTCGCGGGCCTGGTGCTGGCCGAGCGGCCGGCGCCCCGGTCGCCGGCGCTGTCCTGGGGGCTCGGCGTGCTGGGCGGCCGGCGTGCCTTCGGGGCCGTGGTGGCGCTCGCCGTCGCCGCGGGCGTCGCGACGGTGCTCGCCGCCCCCGACCCGCAGATCGACGTGTTCCACCTGCTGCAGGCGTCCTCGCGCGGGCTCGTCGACGGCGTGAACATGTACCACCAGGTGTGGCTGACCGGTCAGCCCGGCGACCTGCACGGCGGGCTCGTCGACGTCTACCCCTATCTACCGGCCACGTCGGTGCTGCTCGCCCCGTTCCGGCTCCTGCTCGGCGACGTCCGGTACGGGCTGCTCGCCGCGCTCGTCGTCGCGGTCTACGCCGTCCGGGCGCTCGGCCGGCCCGGCGCGCCGTGGATGCCCGTCGTCCCGCTGCTGGTGCTGGTCTTCCCCGAGTCCTGCTACGCGCTGGAGCAGTCGTGGACCGAGCCGCTGCTGGTCGCCTGCCTCGCCGTGATGGTGTGGGCGGCGTGCCGGGGGAGGGGCGCCCTCGCCGTCGTCGCGTTCGCGGTGGCGCTGGCGAGCAAACAGCACGTCGTCCTGCTGGTCCCGGTGGCGGCGGTGTGGCCCGCGTTCGGCAGGCGGCGCGCCGCCGCGGCGTGCGGGCTCGCCCTCGTGTTCGTGGCGCCCTGGGTGCTCGACGACCCGGGCGCCTTCTTCCACGACGCCGTGCGGACCAACCTCGACTACCCGGTGCTCGACCACTCGCTGTCGGTGACCGGCTGGGCGCATCACTTCGGCGTCGACCTCGGCTTCGGGACGACCGCGGTGGCGCTCGCGGCCGTCTACCTGCTGGCGTGGCGGGCGCGGGGCGACGCGACCGGCTTCGCCGCCGGCGGCGCGCTGGTCCTGCTGACCGTGGTCGAGCTGAACAAGCAGTCGTTCTTCAACCACTACACCCTGCCGATGGCCCTCCTCGTCCTCGCCATCGCGACCACCCTGGCCCCGGCTCCGGGCCCGGGCCCGGAGCCGGCCGACACGGACGCCGCGGATCCGCCAGCCGACGACTGACGGCCCGGACGGTCATCGCAGGGTGGTGAAGCGTTCCAGCCAGGCGCCCTCGTAGAGCGGCTTCTTGTTGACGGCGACGCTGCGGTCGCGGCGGACGTTGAGCTGCTCGGAGACCAGGCTGCACGAGCCCTCGAGGAAACGGTAGCCGTCCGCCTTGACCAGGAAGATCGCGTGGCTCGGCCCGGCGAGGGTGTCCAGGTAGCGGGCGAAGTCGTCGCCGTTGGCCTGCTGCATCCGGGAGGCGTAGTCGACCCAGTCGACGAGCGCTGGGCCGGTGGGGTCCGCGTAGGCGACCTCGCGCAGGTCGGTCTCGCCGAGGCGGGTCAGCGCCCGGTGCACGGCGGGGCCGAGCTGGTCGGGACAGAAGGCGACGACATCACCTGGCCTGGCCTGCTTGGCGATCTCCGCGGCGATCTCGCTCGCCTGGGTGCGCTCCGTCCTGGCCAGCTGGAAACCGCCGATGAGGCCCGCGAGCGAGGCGACGACCAGCACCCCGCTGCGCCAGCGCCGCGACGGCAGGATCGACACGCCCAGTGCCGCGAGCATCAGGCAGGCGGGCAGCGAGATCCCGGTGTAGCGCTCCGCGTAGGCGCTGCCGCCGAACATGTTCACCACGTAGGCGAGCGTCAGCGGAACGAGCCACACGGCGGCCAGGTAGCGGCCGGGCATCCGCCCGGAGGGCTTCACGACCAGCTCCCGGCCGCTCGTCGGCCGGCCGGTCAGGCCGATGAGCGCCCCGCCGAGCAGCACCAGGCCGAGCAGTGCCCCCGTCGACTGCGGGCCGGCCCAGTCGAACACGGTGTCCAGCAGCACCTGCGCCTGCACCCGCGGCGCCCACGGCGTCCCCGTGTGCAGCATCTGGAACAGGAACGACGGCATCCACGGGGCGAACAGCACGGCCGAGGCCGCCATCGCGGCGAACGCGCGCAGCGCCGGGCGGCGGTAGAGCGGCCGGCGCCGCGACTGCAGCAGCAGGAACGCGGCCACCGTGAAGATCAGCAGGAACGTCCAGTAGTGCGTGTAGACGAGGGCCGCCGTCGTCAGCGTCAGCAGCGCCAGCCGCCAGCGTGACGACCGGTCCAGCGCTCGCAGCAGCGCCAGCCCGAACGCGAGCACCAGCAGGACGACCATCGAGTACATCCGGGTCTCGCTGCCGTAGCGGATCGCGTACGGGGAGCTGACGAACAGCAGCAGCGTCGCGCGGGCGACCCGGCGCGGCGTGGCCTCGTCGCCGTTGCCGTGCGCGGCCGCGAGCGTGCCGACCCGGAGGCCTGCGGCCCACGCCAGCGGCAGGGTCGCCAGCGAGAACACCCCGGACAGCGCCCGCACGGCGACGTCCCCGTCGCCGAACACCTTGATCCAGACGTGCAGCAGCAGGTAGTACAGCGGCGGCGCGCCGTCGTGGCGCAGCGCCGCGAGCAGGCCCCCGACGGGCCGGTGCGCGATCTCGACGGTGAGCGACTCGTCGAGCCACAGGTGGCTGGTCGTCGCGAACCGCAGCGCCCCGCCGATCAGGACCGCGGCCGCGATGAGGATGAGCGGCAGCCGTCCGCCGACCCGCGCGGCCAGCGGGCTGCGCCGCGCCCGGGCGGCCAGCTTCACCCAGACCGCCGTGAGCCACCCGCCGAGGCGGCGGGCGGCGCCCGCCGGCCCACCGGTGCCGGCGGCCGGGCCCGTGCCGTCCTCGCCGTCCATGCCACCCGCGCCGTCGTGTGCGCGGTCCAGGGTCCCGCCCGACGGGGTGTCCTGGCCGCTGTCGGGCGAGGCGCCGGCCGAGACGGGGCCGGCCTGCGCGGAACCCGCCGCGAGGGCTGGTTCCCGGACGCCGGCGGCCGGGACGCGGGACGCGGGCGGCGCCGGTTCCCGGCGGCGCAGCGGGCCGGGATCGACCGGCGGCGCCTGGCGCGGGACGGTGGCGGTCGCCGCGGTGTCGGCGGGCGGCTGGGCCGAGGCCTGCGTGGGGACGGCCGTGGCGGTCAGTTCCGCCGGGCTCGGCTCCGTCGTCGCGGTGGGGTCGCCCGACGGGTACACGATCGGGCTCGCGGATGAATCCATGTTCACGCCACGGACGCTACCGAGGCCCCGAATGGACCAACGCGGCCGCCGTCCCTGCCCGGTCCCGGTTGGTCCGGCGGCGCCCGCGACCGGCCGGCCCAGGCGCCGGGCGGGGCGCCCGTGGCCGCCGGCTCGCGGCTGCCCGGCCGGCGGGTCGTGGCTCACCCGACGGTCTCGGTCACGCGTCGGGGGCCACCCGCGGCACCGGCCACCGGGGCGGTGACGTCGACGTCACCGTCCTCGTCCAGCTCGGTGGGCTCGCCCGCCTCGGCTCCGGCGAGCAGCGGCGCGAGCAGGGTCATGCGGCGCCGGCCGCCGGCCGTACGGACGGCCTGGCGCAGTGCCGGGCCGTTGACGGACACGATCGACAGGTGACCGCGGGCCCGGGTGATGGCCGTGTAGACCAACGGGCGGTTGAGCATCCGGCCAGCCTCCGGTGGGAACACGGTGACCACCGCCGGCCACTCGCTGCCCTGCGCCCGGTGCACCGTGACCGCCCAGCCGTGCCGCAGGTCGCCGAGCACGCCGGCCGGCACCTCCAGCGTGCCCCCCGGGAACGTCACGAGCAAACCACCGCGGTCGGCGAGCTTCGTGACCACGCCGATCTCGCCGTTGGCGAAGCCGACGTCCAGGTGGTTCGCCGTCGCGACCACCCGGTCGCCGACGTCGAACCCGCCCACCGTCCCCGGGCCGGGGTTCAGCGCCGCCTTCAGGGCCGTGTTGAGCGCGACCGTCCCCGCCGGGCCCGCGTGCACCGGCGTGACGACCTGCACGTCGGCCGGCACGATCCCGAGCACCCGGGGGATCGAGTCGGTGACCAGCTGCACGACCCGGTGCGCCGCCTCTCCCGCGGAGCGGGCCATGACGACGACCACCTCCCGCTCCGGGCCGTCTACGGGCGGCGGCAGCTCGCCGCCGCGCACCGCCGTCGCCAGCTGCGCGATCGCCCCGCCGGCGGACTGCCGGTACAGCCGGGAGAGCTCCGTCACCGGCGCCACCCCCGACTCGATCAGGTCGGTGAGCAGCTGGCCGGGACCGATGCTCGGCAGCTGCGCCGGGTCGCCGACGAACAGCAGATGGGTGCCGTCCGCGCAGGCCTCCACCAGGGCGGCGGCGAGCTCCGCGTCGACCATCGACGCCTCGTCGACGACGACCAGGTCGGCGTCGAGCGGGTAGTGCTCGCCGCGGGTGAACCCGCCGTTCCTGCCCTGGGCGCCGAGCAGCCGGTGCAGCGTGCTCGCCGGGGTGTCGCAGAGCTCCTCCAGCCGCTTGGCCGCCCGGCCGGTGGGCGCGGCGAGCGCGATCTCGGCGCCAGCGGCGCGGGCGAGGCCGACGACGGCGGCGACGGTCCGGCTCTTGCCGGTGCCCGGGCCGCCGGTCAGCACGCTGACCCCGACGGCCAGCGCCGTGCGCGCCGCCGCCAGCTGGACCTCGTCCAGCCCGTGGGTCGGGTCCTCCTCGGCGTCGCCCGCCGCTCCGGTCGCCGGTCCGGCGAGGACGGCGGGGCCGCCTTCGCCGGGTGCGGCGTCCGCGACGTCATCGGCGTCCCCGCCGGCCGGCTGGGCGGTGTCGCCGAGCTGGCCGGCGCCGTCCGTGTCGAGGCCGAAGTCGAGCTCGGCCTCCAGGTGCGCCGAGGCCTGGTCGTCATCGTCGCCGTCGGTGGCCGGGGCCGGGCCGCCGTCCCCGGGCGCGCCCGGGCGTGAGCGGGGGCGACGTCGCCCGCCCGGGCGTAGGGGCTCGGCCGTCGCGGTGAGCCGTTCGATGCCGTCGGCGATGGCCTGCTCGGCCATCGCGTACCGCTCCAGGCCAATCCGGTCGTCGACGAGCACGAGGCGGCCGTCCCGGGCGGCGTCGGCGAGCGCCGCGGCCGGGTCGCTCACCCCGTCGCGGGTGGCCGCGGTCAGCACCGCCGCGGTCGGCCCCGCCGTGTCCCCGGCGCGGGCCGCGGCCCTGGCGAGCAGGTGGACGAGCACCCCGGGGCCGCGGCGCGGGTCATCGCGCCCCAGCCCCATCGACCGGGCCAGCCGGTCCGCGTGGGTGAGCTCGGCCTCGCCGCCGACCAGCAGCATCCAGGGGTCGGCGCGCAGCTCGTCGGCCGCCCGGGCGCCCAGCTCGTCACCGATCCCCCGGGCCAGCCGCACGGGCAGGTCGGCCGCGGCGAGCAGTTCGGCGACCTCGTAGCGCCCGGAGGCGGCGCGGAACGTGTCCAGCAGCCGGCGCGCCCGCGGCCCGCTCACTCCCTCGACGGCGCCGAGCCGGGCCAGGTCGACGTCGTCGGGGCGGCGGATGCCCGCGGCGGCGAGCCGGGAGGCGGTGGTCCGCCCGAGCCCCGGCCACAGCCCCGCCGCGCAGAACGCGTCGAACAGCGGGTCGGCCGCCGAGGGCCCGGCCCCGGACGTCGACGGGCGCTGGTCCGCGGGAGCGTCCGAAACGGGGGCGGAGCCGCGCGCGCCCACGGTCCTCCGGGCGTCGGGAGCAGGGGAGGTCTGGTCCGGCATGCCCGAAGCGTAACCAGCCCCGGCTGGTGTCCCGGTAGCCTGACCACCGCCGCGCCGGGGTCGGTATGGGCCGTTTCCGGGTCGGCTTCGGCGGTGCCGGACGCCGTCGGCCCGTGTCAGGTCCCTGCGGTCTCGCGCCGCGCGCCTCGCGGCCTGTCGGGCGCCGGCGGTCAGCCGTCGATCGACAGGCTCACCTGTCGACGATCTCGGCGTCGACGATCTCCTCGTCGACGCCGCGGCGCATGGGGCCGGTGGGCGGGCTGACCGGCGTGGAGTCGGTGGGGTAGAGCTCGCCGTCGAGGATGTCGGTCACGGCCGGCCCGCGCGCGGCGCGGTGGCGCCCGCCGAGCCGTGGCCCGGTCTGGTGCGCCGCTCCCGCTGCCCCCGCCGGTGCCGTCGGCCGCGCGGCCTCGCCCGGCGGTGACGTCGCGGGACGTGGCGGCCGGCCGGACGCCTTGCCGTCGGCTGAGGCAGCTGACGGTGCCGGCGCCGCGCGGGACCGCGGGGCGGTATGCGTGGGTCCGGACGTGGGCTTGGGCTCGGCCGGGGCGGCGGGCGGCGGGCCGGCCGCGTCACCTGGGCGGGTCGGTGGCCGTTCCGTGTCATCGGGGGGTGCCTCGGCGCCGGCCCGGGCGAGGTCGCCGACCGCGCGCTCCATGTCGTCCGAGGCGACCAGGCCGCGCAGCCGCAGCATCGCGCCGAGCAGCTCGCCCTGCTGGCGGCGCAGCGACTCCAGCGACGTGGCCGTGCGGGAGATCTCGGCCTCGAGGTCCTCGTGGCGCTCCCTGGCCAGCCTGCGGGCCTCGGCGACGGCGTCGGCGAGCAGCTTGTCGGCCTGCTGGCGGGCCTCCTGCGTGATCGGGTGGTGCGCCCCGGCGTCGCTGACCACCTCGTGAAGGGTCTGCTCGGCGACCAGCCGGGCGCCGGCGACGATCTCGTCGGCCATCTGCTGGGCGATCGCGAGCATCCGGCCGATCCGCTCGCCCAGCCGGGAGGCGGCGTCGAGGTCGTCGGCCGCGCGCCGGTCCCGCTCGTGGCGCAGCGCCGCCTCCGCGGCGGCGACCCGCGCGGTCAGGTCGCTGGAGTACTGCCACAGCGTGTGCACATACCCGTCGACCTGCTCGGGGTCATAGCCCCGGGCGACGACATCGAAGGCGGGCTGAGGCGCGTCGGCCCCGTCGCCGGGCGGGTCGCGGTGGTGCGGCGCCATACTCCAGCCCCCTTTTACGTCTGCACCACGTCAAGGTCTACACCGAGTAGCGCGTCAACCAGCATCCGGGTAAGCACCGGCGTGTCCGTGTCGTCGCTTTCCGGCGGCGCGCTGGCCGCGAGGGCGCCGTCGACCCACCGGTCGACGGCGGCGAGCGCGGCCGGCGTGTCCAGGCCGGTGGCGAGCGCGGCGCGCACCTCGGCGAGCAGACCGGTGGCGTCCGGCGCGGTCGGCAGGGCCACCGCGGCCCGCCAGCGGGCCAGCCGCGCCTCGGCGGCGGCGAGCTCGGCCGGGGTCCACTCCCAGTCCTCGCGGTAGGAGTGGGCGAGCAGGGCGAGCCGGATCGCCGCCGGGTCGACGCCACGGCCCAGCAGCCGCGAGACGAACTCCAGGTTGCCCCGCGACTTCGACATCTTGTGCCCGTCGAGCTCGACCATGCCCGAATGGACGTACCGGTGGGCGAAGGGGTTGCGTCCGGTCGCGACCTCGGCGTGCGCGGAGGAGCACTCGTGGTGGGGAAAGGCCAGGTCGGCGCCGCCGCCCTGCAGGTCGATCACGTCACCCAGATAGTGCCGGGCGATGGCCGAGCACTCGATGTGCCAGCCGGGCCGGCCCGGGCCGAACGGCGACGGCCAGCTCGGCTCGCCTGGCCGCTCGGCGCGCCACAGCAGCGGGTCGAGCGGGTCCTTCTTGCCGCGCCGGTCCGGGTCGCCGCCGCGCTCGGCGGACAGCTCGCGCATCGCCGCGGCGTCCAGGCCGCTGACATAGCCGAACCGGGGCGCCGCGGCGACCGAGAAGTACACGTCCCCGTCGAGGGAGTAGGTCGCGCCGGCGGCGGCGAGCTCGGAGATCATGTCGACGATCAGCGGCACCGCCTCGACCACCCCGACGTAGTGCTCCGGCGGCAGCACCCGCAGTGCCGCCATGTCGGCGCGGAACAGGTCGGTCTCGCGCACGGCGACGTCCTCCCAGCCGACGCCGTCGCGGGCGGCCCGCTCCAGCAGCGGGTCGTCGACGTCGGTCACGTTCTGCACGTAGCGGACCCGGTAGCCGGCGTCGCGCAGCACCCGGTTCACCAGGTCGTAGGTGAGGTAGGTGAACGCGTGGCCGAGATGCGTCGCGTCATAGGGCGTGATCCCACAGACGTACATCGTCACCACGGGCGGCTCGGCGCCCGCGTCGATCCCGGCGGGCGCGCCTGGGCCGACCGGTTCGAGCCGGCCGGTCGCGGTGTCGACGAGCCGTGGCCGCTGGCCTCGTCCGGGCAGGGTGGGAACGGGACAGGCCGGCCAGCTGTGCATGTCAGCCAGCGTAGCGGGGCTCGGACACACCTCGGGCCTGTCCGGACAAGCGCGATCAACCACTCGAACCGCCCGGATGTCGGAAGCGGTCGGTAGCGTGAGCCTGCCTGGCCGTGTGGCCGGGCGGGCTGACGAGGGAGGCACCCGGTGTCGACGGTGCTGCTGGTGCGTCATGGGCTCACCGCGCTGACCGGGAAGCTGCTGCTGGGCTGGACACCCGGCGTCGGCCTCGACGAGCGGGGCCAGGCGCAGGCGCGGGCGGTCGCGGGGCGGCTTGCCCGGGTGCCGCTGGACGCGGTCGTGAGCAGCCCGCTGGACCGCTGCGCCGAGACCGCGGCGCACATCGCCGCCACCCGGCCCGAGGGCACCCCACCCCTTGAGGTCCAGCTCGACGACCGGCTCGGCGAGTGCCACTACGGCGACTGGACCGGCCAGGAGCTCGCCACCCTGGTCAAGGACCCGCTGTGGAAGGTCGTGCAGGCGCACCCGAGCGCGGTGACGTTCCCCGGGCCGAAGGGGGAGGCGCTGCGCGACACCCAGGCCAGGGGGGTCGCGGCGGTGCGGGACTGGAACGCCCGGCTCGGCAAGGACGCGACCTGGCTCGCCTGCTCGCACGGCGACGTGATCCGCGCGATCGTCGCCGACGCGCTCGGCATGCACCTGGACATGTACCACCGGATCAACGTCGACCCGTGCTCGGTCACGGTGATCCGCTACGAGGAACGCCGCCCGTTCGCGCTGCGCCTCAACGACCTCGGCGGCGCCGTCGACGACCTTCTCCCGAAGCCGAAGGAGCCCGCGCGGCCCGGGGCCGAGGGCGCGCACGGCGAGAACGGCCAGGCGGCCGGCCCCCCGACGGCGGCCCAGGCCGGCCCGGCCGAGGACGACGACGCGTCGAGCGACTCGGTCGTCGGTGGCGGCGCCGGCGTCTTCCCGCCGGTCTGACCGCGCGGCCGGGCGGGGACATCGGGACGGTTGGCGAGTGGGCCTGGTCACAGGTGACGAGGCCGGGACGGCGGGGCGGGAGACTAGGACGGTGGACGCGGCAGCGGGCGGCCCTGGGCCCGTGACGGACAGGCGCGGCGGTGACGAGACCGCCGGCGCCGGTGCCGGCGGTGCCCGGCCAGGCGCCGTGGCGCCCGGTGGCGCCGGGTCGGGTGGCGCGAGCGTGCCCGCCGCGCGGGGCCAGTCGCCGTCACGGCCGGGGCTGGAGCCGAGCGACGCCGGGGGACTGTCCGCCGAGGCGGCGCTCGAGCTGCTGCGCACCGGGGAGATCACCGTCGAGGGACGCCTGGTCGAGGCGAGCAACGCCACCCTGTTCTGCGTGGTGAGCGCCGCCGGCGCCGAGGCCCACTGTGTGTACAAACCGGTGCGCGGCGAGCGGCCGCTGTGGGACTTCCCGGACGGGACGCTCGCCGCGCGCGAGTACGCCTCCTACGAGCTGTCCGAGCAGCTCGGCGACGGGCTGGTCCCGCCGACCGTGCTGCGGGACGGCCCGTTCGGCGTCGGGATGGCGCAGCTGTGGATCGACGTCGACGAGACCGTCGACGTGGTCGACCTGGTGCGCACCGGCGACGGGCGGCTGCGCCGCATCGCCCTGTTCGACGCCGTCATCAACAACGCCGACCGCAAGGGCGGCCACCTGCTGCCCGCGCCGTCCGGCCGGGTCTACGCGATCGACCACGGCGTGACGTTCCACGGCGACGACAAGCTGCGCACCGTGCTGTGGAACTGGCGCGGCCAGCCGTTCGACGACGCCGAGTGCGCCCTGCTCGACGGCCTGCGCGCCGCGCTCGGCGGCCCGTTCGGCGACCGGCTCGACGACCTGCTCACCCAGTCCGAGATCGCTGCCCTCGCGGCCCGCGTCGACCGGCTGCTGGGCCATGGCTGCTTCCCGAATCCTTCCGACGACTGGCCGCCGATTCCCTGGCCGCCGTTCTGACACCGCCGGCTGAGCCGGCCGAGCCGGCTCAGTCGGGGCCGTACCCGGCGTCGCGTGCGGACCGCCGCCCCGCGGACCGCCGCCCGTCGGACCGTGGCCACCCGGCGGCGCGCTAGGGCGCGGTGGCCTGGGGCGCGATCGCCATGAGCGTGCGCAGATAGTCAAGGGTGACGTCGTGCAGGCTGGTGACGCGCAGGAGACGGGCCGAGAGCTCGGCGATGTCCTCCGCCGCGGGCCGGGACCCTCCTGCGGGCACCGGCACCGGCACCGGCTCCGCGCCGGCGGGGCGCCCCACCTGGGCCGCGGCCTGGGCCGCGTCGGTGGCCAGCGCGGCGTCCGTCGCGGCCGCCACCTCGGCGAGGCTCGGCAGGCTGGGGGAGGAGGGAACGAGGATGGTGCGGCAGCCGGCGCGCAGGCCGGCCAACGCCCCCGTCGTCGAGTCCTCGAGCACGACGCAGCGGGCCGGGTCGACCCCGAGGGTCGCGGCGGCGACCAGGTAGGGGTCGGGGAACGGCTTGCGTCGCGCCACCTCGTCGCCCGCGACCGTGACGGTGAACAGGTCACGGCCGAGGGTGTCGAGCACCGGGTCCATCAGCGAGCGGAACGACGACGACACCAGCGCGGTGGGCAGGCTGGCGGCCTGCAGCGCCGCCAGCAGCTCCGGCGCGCCCGGCTGCCGGAGGATCAGTTCGGGGGTCCTGAACAGCTCGACGGCGCGGTCCACCAGGAAGCGGGCGGCCTGCGCCGGGTCCGCGTCGATGCCCAGCATCGACAGCATGAGCGGGACGGCGGTGTCGACGCCGTGCCCGAGCATCGCGTGCTTCATCTCCGAGGTGAACGCGCGGCCGTAGCTCGCCGCCAGCTCCTCCTCGGCGATCGTCCACAGGTGCTCGGTGTCGACCAGCAGCCCGTCCATGTCCAACAGGACCGCGGCCGGCCGCGCGTCCCCCACGGCGTCGGGAAGCCCTGCGGCGACAGGGGTGCCGGGAAGCTCGGAGGCGCCAGCGGCGGCGGCGGTCACAGGGCGGAGGCGAGGTCGAGGCGCACGCCGAAAGCGTACCGGCGGGCCGGTGCCCGGCCAGGTGACCGGCGCCACCAGGGCCCTCGGGAGGCGACCGGACGGGTGGGCGTCAGCGGACAAATCGGTCTTCCCGGCGGGGGCGGGGGGGACGAGGCGGCAGAAGCCGCCGGTCGGTGCGGCGCCCGTCCACCGGGCACGGCAGACTTGACCGGACCAGCCCCGGAGCGCAGCGCAAACCGGCGGTTCGAACCGGCCGGGTGGCCGGGTACCCCGATGCGGGGCGATATGGGGCACACGACGGGCGGGGCTGCCGGGAAGACGTACGGTGGCACTGTCACGGGAGCCGCCGGCGGGCGGCGGGAGGTGGTAGGTGATCGAGTTCTCCGGTGTCGGACAGCTCCGGTCGCCGGTCGTCGTCGCTGCCTTCGAGGGGTGGAACGACGCGGCCGACGCGAGCTCCGCGGCGGTGGAACACCTGGAGACGGTCTACGGCGCCCGGGTCATCGGTGCCATAGACCCGGACGACTACTACGACTTCCAGGTCAACCGGCCGACGGTCAGCGGCGTCGACGGCGAGGCCCGCAAGATCTCCTGGCCGACGACCCGGCTGTCGGTCGCCCGGCCGCCGAAGTCCGACACCGACCTGGTGCTGATCCGCGGGCTCGAGCCGAACATGCGCTGGCGGGGCTTCACCGACGAGCTCATCGAGGCCGTGCACGCCCTCGGCAGCGACATGGTCGTCACCCTGGGCGCCCTGCTCGCCGACTCCCCGCACACCCGGCCGGTCCCGATCAGTGGCACGGCCGGCGACCCGGCGACCGCGGCCCGCCTCGGCCTGGAGTCGTCCCGGTACGAGGGGCCGACCGGGATAGTCGGGGTCTTCTCGGACGCCTGCGCACGTGCGGAGCTCGCGAGCGTGTCGTTCTGGGCCGCGGTGCCGCACTACGTCGCGAACCCGCCCTGCCCGAAGGCGACCCTCGCGCTGCTGCGCCGCGTCGAGGACCTGCTCGACCTGGAGATCCCGCTCGCCGACCTGCCGGAGCGGGCGCGTGCCTGGGAGCGCCAGGTCGACGAGCTGGCGGCGGGAGACACCGAGGTCGCCGAGTACGTCCGCTCGCTGGAGTCCCGGGAGCCGGAGACGGCGCTGCCCGAGGCCTCCGGTGACGCGATCGCCCGCGAGTTCGAGCGCTACCTGCGCCGCCGGGGGCAGTAGGGCCGGGCGGCTCGGAGGTCAGGCCGCCGGCGGCCGGGTGTCGGGTGCCGAGCCGGTCCAGGCGGCGGTCAGCTGGCGTTGGAACACCGGATGGCGGAACTCCCACACGTCGCCCGTCTGGCGCAGCACGCCGAGCGCCGTCGCGTCCTCCAGGACGGCCATCAGGTCGGCCGGCAGCCGCCTGCGCCGCGCGAGCCAGCAGCGGGCGAGCGTGTAGCGCCCCCAGGCGGTGAGGCCGAGCGTGCCGACGGCGCCGAAGCCGACGGCGGCCAGCGTGAGCGACCACCACGGCGGCCGGTCGAGGGTCCCGGTCGAGTCGACCGAGGTCACGTACAGCGTCACGAGCAGATAGCCCGCGACGAGCGGGACGGGTGTGCCGGCCAGCGTGTTCAGCCGGCAGCGGCGCCACACGGCGCGCGGCCCGTACCGCCGGGCGGTAGGCGCGGCACGCCGCGGCCGGGGCACGATCCGGGCGAAGCGCGCGTAGTCCTCCATCCGCGGGGCGCGTCCCGGCGCCGCCGCGGCCCGGTTCAGCGCCGCGCCAAGGGCGAAGGCCACCAGCAGGTAGGCGACGGCCAGCACCGGGGCATGAAATCCGAAGCCGTAGTACGTCGGGAGACCGGCCAGTGCCAGCTCGGCCGCGAGCAACGTCCACGGCACGGCCGACTGGATCTCCCACCAGGCGAGGCTGGTGGACCGCACCCTGGTATCCAGGTTGTGCGCCAGGAACGCCAACGCCCGCCGCCTGCCGTGCGGCGAGCCGCGACGGGCGCTCCCGCCGCCGGGGCTGTCGAGCTTCTGGCGCAGGTACGTACGTGCCAGGTGGTCCCGGATCGCGTCGAAGGTCGCGAACCGGTTCTCGTCGAGAAGCTCGCCCGGGCCGGTGCCGGCGTCGGCGTCGACGCTCTGATCGCCCGTCGCGTCCTCGTAGACGGCGCACGCCAGGGCCAGGGTCAGCGGCGTCGTCAACGCGCCCGCGACCGGGGACCGCGGCTGGCGCCGGGCGGCGGCGAGCACGGGCGCCCACCGCTCGCCCCGGTGGCCGTCGCCGGGCCCGGGAGCCCGCCCGGGCTGGGAGCCGACCAGACAGGCCGCGGCCTCGGCGAGGTCGAGCGGGCGGATCTCGACCGCCGCCGCGCCCCGCAGCCGGACCTCGCCGGCGCCGGAGCGCACCGCCGCCGCGAACGCCTCCGGCGTCGAGCTGACCACGATCCGGGCACCCTCGGCGAGCCACTCGTTGATCCGCGTGAGGGCCCGCGCGCGGACGGCGGGCGCGAGCTCCTCCAGCCCGTCGAGCAGCGGCATGATCTTCCCGCTGTCGACGAGCACACGCGCGCCGGAGATCTCCGCGTCGGTCGCGGCGAGCCAGGTGTGCCGCCGTCGCAGCTCGATCTCCAGCCAACCGCCGAGGTCGTGGCGATCGGGGTCCCAGGAGCCCAGCGGGAGCAGCACCGGGACGGGATCGGCCGGGAGCCGGGCGGCGGCCAGGTCGAGCGCGAGGCCGGCGAGCAGGGTCGTGCGGCCGGACCCCTCCCCGCCCAGGACGACGAGCCTGGCCGTCGGCACCGCGCGCAACGTGGCCACCAGATCGCGCCCCGTGCCGGCGAGGTCCGCCGGCCGCGCGGCCCAGCGGGCGGACGTAGCGACGTCCCAGCTCGCCGCCAGCCGCCGCAGCAGTGCCCACGGCTGGGTGAGCGAGGGGTCGGCGGCCCGCCAGCGCACCGCGAGCGGCGCCGCCGAGCCCGGTAGGGGCCGTCCGCGCAGGTCCGCCGCGACCTCGGCGGCCAGCCGGGTGGCCAGCGGGTCGTCGGCGTGGCGTGCCAGCCGCCGCTGCAGCTCGATGTGCCGGAACTGGTACACGGGGCCGACCTGGCGCAGCAGGCCGTCGGTCCGTTCCGCCGCGTCGGCGAGGAACGCGGCGAGGTCCCGGGGGAGCCGGCCCCGCCGGGCCAGCGAGCGCCGGACGACGGCGTACGGCACATACGCGGTCCTCCCGGCGGCGATGCCGAGGGCGCACGGCAATCCCACGACGACGGCGAACACCGTCACGACGCGCGCGGACCGGGCCGTGGAGCCGTGCGACCACCCGTAGGCCCACAGGGCGAACAGCAGGCCCACGCTCGCCACCCAGCCGAAGCCGTGGATCACGGCCAGCCACCGGAAGGCGCGCCGGTCGGCGGCCAGCGAGGGGCCCGGCCCGGCGCCCGGGCTCGCCGCGACGCCCTCGACCGCGCGGACACCGCGCAGGGCCCAGCTGACGAGGCCCACGACGAGACCGGCGGCGACCGCGGCGCCGGCCAGCTCACCGAGGCCGATCCCGGCGCGTGGCCGCGTCCCCGCCGCGATCGCAGGCAGCAGGGCACCGACGGCCCCGTACAGGCCGACGGCGGCCGGGCGCCGCCACCGCGGGCCACCGCGCGGCCGGGACCAGCCGATCCCGCGCGCCGGGGCCCGGGTGCCCCACGACCGCATCGCGCCGCCGTACCCGAACACGAGCCCGCTGACCGCGCCTCCCCACCCGGCCAGACCGGCCAGCAGGGTCGGGAACGGCCAGCCGAGGACCGGGGTGAAGTCGCGGTACGCGAGCCGGACCGCCAGGACGACGACCGCGAACACGACCACGGCGAGTGCCCAGAACACCCCGGCGGCCCGGAAGACCAGCCAGGTCCTGTCCGAGCGGGGCACGGCCGCGGCGAGCCGCCACCAGGCGATGTCCGGGCGGCGGCCGTGCGCGTGCTGCTGCTGCGCCGCGAGGAACGTCAGCCAGCTCTCGGCGCGCTCGGGCGTCCACCGGCGGCGGCGCGGCGTGCCCTCGCCCACGCCTGGGCGGTAGGCGGCGGGGATCGCCCCGTCGAGCAGGCGGCCGAGCACGGCCTGGCTCGTCGGGTAGAGATCGCGCCGAAGCAACTCGGCCGGCTGCGCGCCGCCGGCCACATCCCCGCCGGCCGGCGCATAGACCGCCCGCGCGAGGGTGAGCGCGAGCGGGGTGCGCAACGCCTCGACGGCCGGCGGCGGCGGGGTCTCGTCCAACGCGCGCAGGATCGGCTCCCAGCGGGGGTCGGCGCGCGGCCGCGGCGACGCGCCGCCCAGGAAGGCGGCGACGGCCGCGCGCCCGAGGGGACGAAGCTCGACGCCCGCCGCTCCCGTCAGCGGCGTTCCGGTCCCCCCGGGCGGATGGACGGCGTCCCGGAACTCGCGGGCGCGGGAGGTGAGGATGAGCTCCTGCCCGACGTCCACGTAGTGGCTGATCACCCCGAGCGCGCCACGCCGGTGGGCGGCCGGGATCTCGTCGAAGCCGTCGAGGAGCAGCAGGAGCAGCCCCTCGTCGAGCAGCCGCCGGGCGAGCCCGGGGTCGGAGCGCGCCCGCGGCGTCGCGTGGCCGGCGATCTGGCCGACCAGCCACGCGTCGAACGACGGCTGGATGTCCGGATCCCAGGACGAGACGCGCAGCAGCACCGGGACGGGCAGACCGCCGTCCTGCCGGCGGCGGCGCAGCAGGTCGAGCAGCGCGCGCAGCAGCAGGGTGGACTTGCCGGTGCCGGGCTCGCCGAGTACCACCAGCCTCCTGGTCGGTACCCGCCGCAGCACGGCGTCGAGGTCGTTGGGGCCGCCGGCGAGCTCGTGCGGCCCGGCCGCCCACGTCTCCGGCGCCGACCGCAGCACGGCGTCCTGGGCGAGGTTCCTCAGGTCGGCCCAGTCCTGGAACAGGTCGGGGTCGGCGGGTGCCCAGGTGACGGGCAGCAGGCCGGTGTTGAGGCCCAGCCGGCGGCTCTCGGCCCGCCAGGTCGTCTCGATCTCGACGGCGAGCTCGTCGCAGGCCGCGCGCAGCGGCCCGGTCCCGCCACCGGTACGCGCGGCGGTGGCCGGGGCGAGGGGTGGGGCCGGTCTCGCCGGCCACGGGCCGGGGAACTCCGGTGAGGCCTCCGGGCGGGTGCCGACGGGGGGACGGACCCCGAGGTGGGCCGGGCCCAGCCCGGATCCGCCCGGGAAGGCCGGCTCGTCGGCCGGTCGCGTTCGACCGGCCACGACTGCCGCGGCCTGGGCTCGCAACCGGGCCCGGCCGGCGTCGGCGGCGAGGCCGACCAGGCTGATCGGCGTCAGCGCGCGCAGCAGGCCCCGCGGCTGGCAGGGCGCCACCAGGATCGGGACCAGCCGGCGCTGTGCCCCGTCGGGATCCCGCGCGAGCGCCGCCTCGACGGCCGGGGGGAGGGGCTCGCGCAGGTACGCGGGCGAGAGCAGTGCGACGACGTGGGCGGCGTACTCGACGCCCAGGTCGAGGGTCACGGTCCAGCGCGAGCCCGGGACGTTGTCCCACGCCTCGACCAGCACCCGGTACCCTGCCTCTTCGAGCTGCCAGGCGACCCAGTTGGCCCACGCTTCGTCGTCGCACGCGTGGACGACGAAGAAGTCCCAGTACGGCTCTCCTGGGCTCACCACCGCATGATCCCATCCGGGCGGGCGCCATGCGGTCGGGGGCCGCGAGCCGGAGCCGGCAGTAACGGGCAGTCCGTCATCGTCGCCGCCGTCGACGACGACGGTGCTCAGGGCGTCGGGAAGAGCACCTCCATGACCTCGGCGAACGCGGGAACCAGCACCTCGGCGACCTGGCCGCGGCCCGCCGGGTTCAGCTTCCCGGCGATGCGCAGCAACACGTCGAGGTCGGCGCGCAGTTCGTCGACCACGACGGGCAGCAGGTCGACCACGTCGAACGCGAGCGACATCAGGTCGTCGTGCACGGGCCCGAGGACCTGGCCGCCCCTGTCGAGCTCCCCGGTGACGGCGAGCCTGTTCACCCGGGTCAGCAACCCGACGGCGGTCACGGCGTCGAGCCGCCCGCGGCTGACCACGAGCAGGTCCTCGACGGCGGTCACCGGGGGAGTGAAGCCGAGATGGGCCGCGACCGCGTGGTGATGGCGGGCCCAGTCGGCGACGGCCCAGACCAGCGCCGTCGCCGCGTGCCGGGGTCTGGGTTCCTCCAGGTGGGTCAGCTCGGTGAGCCATTCGTCCCGGTAGGGAGCGTAGGTCCAGACCCCGAGTTCGGCCGAGCATCGCCCGACGTCGTCGTAATAGGGCAGGGCGGCACGCAGCTCCCGTTGGATGCCGAAAAGCAACGAGTCCGCGGCGGACTGCCCGAACAGGTCGTTAAGTGTGCTTTTCGGCAGGCTGGACGGATCGCCCTTGGGGCCTAGTACCTCGCGTTGCCGCAGCCGCTGGCACGCGAGGCTCTCCGGTCCCGCGTCGCGCAGTCTGCGCTCCAGGGCGGCATCGAGCCGGCCGTAGAAACGGGCCCGGTTGTCCGACCGGTGCGCGGAACGACACCACTGAGTGGTGGCGGTCTGCCGCAGCTCCTCGATGAAGAAAATCGTCTCCCCCTTGACCAGGCGCACGCCAATGGACGCGGGGGATGCCGACATTGTACAGATCGGCCATCTTCCGTGGAAAGCGACACGACAACCCGAGAGTCGGATTCCGGCCTCAGGCGGTGGAGATGGCGCGCAGGACGTTCATGCGCGCCGCGCGCAGGGCGGGGAAGACGGCGGCGGCGACGCCGAGGATGCCGCCGAGGACGAGCACCACGACGATCGTGCCGGTCGGATAGGCGAAGCTCGTGATGCCCTGGCTCTTCAGCGCCGTCACCAGCGCCCAGCCGAGGAAGCTGCCGACGCCGACCCCGAGCGCCGCGCCGAACAGCGCGATCACCACCGACTCGAGGACGATGACGAGCCACATCTGCCCGCGGCGCAGGCCGACCGCGCGCAGCAGGCCGATCTCCCTGGTCCGCTCGATGACGGACAACGCCAGGGTGTTCACGATCCCGAACAGCGCGATGATGACGGCGAGCGCGAGCAGCACGTAGACCAGCCCGAGGATCTGGTCGACCTGCTTGGACTGCTCGGCGACGAACTCGGCCTGGTCGTTGACGGTCACGCCCGGAATCGCCTTCGCGGCCGCATCGATCGCGGACCGGACCGTGGCGGGATCCGCGTCCGGCCCTCGCTTGACCAGGACGAGGAAGTCGTCGTCGGTCGCCGCGTGCCTGGACCATTCGGTCTGGGTGATCAGCACGGAGGGGGCGATCTGGCCGGCGGTGAACGTCGCGGCAAGCGTCAGGGTCACCTGCCCGCCGGTGAAGGTGAGTTTCACCGGCGAGCCGACCCGGCCGCCGACCTTGGCCGCCGTGGCCGCCTCCATCGCCACCTGGCCCTCGCGCAGGTGGATGTCCCCGGAGGTCACCTTCAGCTTCATCAGGTCGCTGATCGTCGCCGGGTCGCCCGCCCAGACGTCGTTCGGGCTGCTCTGGTCGGCGAGGAGCGCCGCGCCGCCGCTGATCGCGGCGACCGTGACCCCCGGCTGTTTCGCGACGGCCTGGCCCAGCTGCGCGCTGAACGGTTCGAAGTTGGGCTTGAACACGAGGTAGTCGGCCCCGACGCTGCTCGCCACCGTGTCCCGCACCGACACCTTGATCGACTGGCCGAAGATGGCGAACGCGCTGACCAGCGCGAGGCCGATCATCAGCGCGGACGCGGTCGCGGCCGTCCGCCGCGGGTTGCGCATCGCGTTCTGCAGCCCGATCCGCCCGACCACGCCGAACAGTGCCGGCAGCGCGGCCCCGATGACGCGGGTGACCGGCCGGGCCAGCACCGGCGACAGCGCCGCGACCCCGAGGAAGATCGCCCCCGCGCCGACGCCGACGAGCGGGGTTCCCGACGAGCCGGGCCGCGACAGCCCGACGACGACGGCCCCGGCGCCGAGCAGAGCGCCGCTGACCCCGAGGAGCGCCCGCGCCCGCAGCGACCGGGTGGCGATGGTGTACGAGTCGCGCAGCGCGGCGATCGGCGGCACGGTCGCGGCCTTGTGGGCGGGCACGACGGCCGCGGCGGACGTGACCAGCACGCCCACCAGGTACGACACGACGGCGGTGCGCGGCAGCAGGACCGTGCCGCCGGCCGGCAGCTCGACGCCGAAGGCGCCCAGGGCGGACTGGAGCAGCGCCGCGAGCGCGACCCCGCACACCAGGCCGACCGTGGCCCCGAGGAACCCGATCAGCGCGGCCTCCACCTGCACCGAGACCTGCACCTGGCGGCGGCTCGCGCCGATCGCCCGCATCAGCGCCAGCTCCCGCACCCGTTGGGCGACCAGCATCGTGAACGTGTTGAAGATGATGAACGCGCCGACGAACACGGAGATCCCGGCGAAGATCAGCAGGGCGGTCGACAGGAACGCCAGCCCCTCGCGCACGGTGCTGGCGTTCTCGTCGGCGAGCTGTTGACCGGTGATCGCCTCGGCGCCGGCCGGCAGCCCCGCGGCGACCTGTTTCGCGAGCTCGTCCTGGGAGACGTCGTCCGACGCCAGGTAGATCGCGCTGAGGAAGTCGGGTCGCAGCATCGTGCGCTGGGCATCCGCCAGGGTGAAGGCGGTGACGGGGGAGCCGGCGAGGCTGTCCTGCCCGTTCATCCGGAACGTGCCGACGAGGGTGAACGCCTCGCCCTTGCCCACGTCGATCGTGATCTTCTGGTTGAGCTGGAACCCGTAGCGGTCGGCGGTGGCCTTGTCGATCGCGATCTCGCCGCCTGCCTGGGGGGCCCGGCCGGTGGCGATCTCCTGCACCGAGGTCGGCTGGCCGCCGGTCCAGTTGATCCCGATCCCCGGGGTGGTCGGCGTGGAGATCGAGTCGCCGGTCGCCGGATCGACAGGCGACGCGCTCCCCTTCACCTGGCCGACCACCGCCACGTTCGGGAACTTCGCCCGCAGCTGGTCGACGTACGACGCCGGCAGCGGGGGCCGGCCCACGTCGTTCGTCGGGTCGACCTTGTTCACGGCGCGCACGTCGACGCTGACATTGCGGGTGATCCCGGCGAACAGCGACGTGAACGTCGCGTTCAGCGTGTCGGTGAGCACCAGCGTGCCGGCGACGAAGCTGACGCCGGCGACGACGGCGAGCGCCGAGAGGAGCAGGCGCAGCTTGCGGGCGAGCAGGCTGCGCAGGGTCGCACGCAACATGCTCAGGTCCACCGGCCGGTCTCGTAGCCACCGGTCTCGTAGCGTCCGTCGTAGCGGTCCACCGCGTAGCCCTCCGGCCCGTCCTGGTCGCCGTGGTCGTCCTGCGCCCGGTAGCCGGCGCGGGGCGCGGGGCGCGGGCGGTAGACGTCGACGGGGTCTCCGTAGCCGTTCGGACCGCCGTACGACCCGGTGTCGTCGGGCGGGGGGCCGCCGCGCGGGTACCGGCCGTCCGGCTCCGCGCCGTACCCGCCCTGGCCGCGGCCGGCGTCCGGCGGGTAGCCCCCGGCCGGCGGACCGTAGCCCTTCTCGGCCGGATAGGGGCCGCGGTCGTCATAGCCGGGGTCGACCGGGCGGGAACCGTCGTCGCCGTAGTGCCTGCGCGCGTCCGGCGGGACCGGCGCGGGTGGGAGGTCGGCGTCGCCGCGGTACGGGGTACGCCAGGGCGGCTGCTCGCCCGTGGGCGGTCCCGGGGGCGGGTAGCCGGCGGTGTCCTCGCCGGCAGGGTAGCCGCCGACCGGCTCGCCGCCCGGGTAGGCGCCGTTCGGCTCGGCGACCGGATAGCCGCCGACCGGCTCGCCTGCCAGGTAGCCGCCACCCGGTGCGGCGGGCGGGTAACCGCCCGTGGCACGCCGCTGCGCCGCGGGGCCGCCGTC